>JACDEG010000437.1 GCA_013816505.1 Pyrinomonadaceae bacterium
GGGCCTTTTGGATCTCGGTCAATCACGCTTAATCGAACTTGAGCGTTCGGTCTTCGAGCGTCTGGCTGAGGAAGATGTTCTTATCGACGCGCGCCGGGTCGCCAATCACGACGAAGCGGATGTTGCGCATGTATGTGCGCGCGACGCGCTGCACTTCCTCTGGCGTCACGCCGCGGAGGCGGTCGATGAAGTCGAGCGAATTGCGCCAGCCACCGCCGATCAATTCGTACATCGCCAGTTCGCCGGCCTGCGCGGCGTTGGTCTCCTGGCCCAGGTAATACTTGGTCAGGTAGTGCTGGACGGTCGAGGTAATGTCCTGCTTGTCGACCGGGTCGTTCTGAAGGTGCGCGATCTCGGCGAGCATCACACGGATTGACTGATTGGCGTCGACCGCCGTCACGTAGATACCGCCGATGTTCGCGCCCTGGCTTTCGAGAAATGCGTTCGGCGCGTAAGACAGATTCCGCCGGTATCGCACTTCGGTCAGCACGCGGCCCTGCAGGATGGTCGAGGCAATCCGCATCGGGTGAATGTCGGGAGAGGTCAGCGCCGGCGCGGAGAAAACGCCCTGAATATAGTTGGTCGGCAGACCGCGCGGCGTCACTTCAACCGATGGGTTATTGAACGCGAGCGGCGGCAACGGCGGCGGGCGATAGTCGCCGCGCGGCAGCTTGCCGAAGGTCTGAGCGATGCGCTGCCGCACCTGTTGCGCGTCGAGGTCACCGACGACGACCAGCAGCAGGCGCGAGGTCTGCATCATCTGCTGGTGATAACGGCGCAAATCTTCCGGCGTCAAGCGACCGACCGTCGCAGCGGTGCCCTGCGGGTTGTTGAGGTACGGGTGTCCGGCGTAAGCAACCTGCGACTGCAACACCTGTAGATAAGAGTCGGGCACATCCTTGTCGTCGCCGAGCGAGACGACGAGGCGGTTGCGGACGCGCTCGACATCCTCTTTGGTGAACGCCGGACGCAGCGCCACGTCGGTGAAGATGTCCCACGAGCGGTCGAAGTTGACGCGGGTCGTCCCCAGCGTCAGCGCCGAATAATCGTAGTTGATGCCGTAACTAATACTCGTCCCGATCCGCGAAAGCTCTGTGCGCATCCGCTCGCGCGGGTATTTCGCGCTGGCCTCGGTCGCAGTGTCGAGCATCAGTGCTTCGATCCCGGCGTTCTCGGCGGTGATGTTGCGCGAACCACCGCGCAAGAATAGTCCGGCGACGATTGTCTGGCTGCCCGCCCGTCGCTTGACGAGCACCTTCAGCCCGTTGACTTCAAACTCGGTGACGAGCGCGGTGGCAGCCTCCGCCGATGCGACACCTGCTCCCGTCGCAGTCGCGTCTGTTTTCGTCGCTCCACTCGTCGTCGGCGCGACCACTCTCGGCCCGCCTGGTGTTTGACTTGGTGTCTGACCGGTGACAGTGGTGATGGCGAAGGTAGTCGTGGTGGTGATGACCACACTCGACAGCGCCATCACGAGTGACCACCACACGGAGCGAACCGTCCACGAACGGCGGGGGCGCTGTCCGACACGCTTTGACGTTGCGCTCACAATGACAGTCCTGTTCGTGTCCGCCGGGCGCGTACTCTCAATCATGTTTCTCATTATCTTGTTGCTCACCGCCCGGCGATCCGCACCCGCGACCTTCTTGGCGGGTGATGGACGGAAGCCGGCTTCCGAAATTTCTTACTGGCCGATTAACTCTTCGGGTTTGAGTTGCGCTTGTTGCGCGGTCTCTTCGGACATCAGCGCGAGGCCGACGCGCGGCTTGCCCTGAATGTATGTGGTGATGTAGCGGCTGATGTCGGCGCGCGAGGTGCGCCGCAAATTGCTGTGGTAATTGCGGAAATACTCGACGCTGGTCGAAGCCCACCAAAAGCTGATCGAATGCACGTACTCGCTCAGCTTCTCGCGCGAATATAACTCCTCGGCCTCTAACAGTGCTTTGGCGCTTTCGAGTTGCTCGTCGGTGTAGTAATCCCTGTCGTTGAAGTGCGCGATTTCGTCGTAGATGGCGCGGATGGCGGCGCGCGCTTTGTCGGGCGTCGTCTGCGCGAAGATTTTAATCGGGCCGACGTTGCGCTGCGTGAGGTAGCCAAAGTTGACACCGGTCACGAGGCCGGTGTCGACGAGCGCACGCTGGAAGCGCGAGTTGGGCTGACGCACGATAAACGAAAAAACGTCCGCCGCGTACGTGCCGGGGTCGTCCTTGCCAATCGACGGACCGTGCCAGCCGATGCTGATGACGACGTTCTGCACGTTCTGTTTGACAATCCCGCCTTCACTTTTGGCGAGCGGCGGATGCTCAACCAGCGGGTGTTTGATGAACGGGTCTTCGGCGCGCGGCCAATCGCCGAACAACTCCTGGACGAGCGCGAAAGCCTGTTCGGGGGTGACATCGCCGGTGACGACGATGGCGGAATTGTTCGGGACGTAATAACGCTGCTGGATCAGACGCATCATCTCGGTCGTTGCCGCCGTCACGGTCTGCCGGTTACCGCCGGGATTCTTGCGGCTCGGATATTTATAGAACAGACGATTGTCCATCTCCAGACCGAGGAAACCATACGGGTTCGACTCGTGTCGGTCCAACTCACCGAGTACCACCAGACGCTCCTGCTCAAACTGCCGCTCGTCGAACAAAGGATAGCGCGTCGCGTCCCGCATAAAGCGCATCGCGACGGGAAAGTTAGGCGTCGTCGTCGTGAAGTAATAATTGACCAACTCCTCCTGCGTCTGTCCGTTGTAGATGATGCCCAGTTGGTCGATGGTGCGCAGGTAGTCTTCCTTGTTCGCGATGGCGCGATTCGACTTGAAGAACATATGCTCGTAGAGATGCGACAAGCCGTTCAACTCTGGCGGTTCGGTGTACGAACCATTCTTGACGGCCAACTCGACCGTCACCAGCGGAACCGAGTGGTCTTCGAGCACGACCACTTCGAGGCCGTTCGCGAGCACGCGGTTGGCGAGTTGCGTCAACTGCGGCGCGGGGGCCGTTGCCGCCGCCGAACGAGCGCCCTTCGCGCGCGGAAGAGGAGCACCCGCACGCTGCGGCGCGGCGCCGTAAATGACTGTCGACGAAAGCGGCGCGGCCAGCATCGACAGCACAAGCGCAGAAACGAAAAGAGTGCTCCGGAAGAATGTTCTACTCATAAACATCAATGATTCGCTAATTTGACCGACGTTGATTTGATCGACGCTGCCCGCGCGTGATGCAATCAAGCGCGGCGCGCTCGCGGGCATCGGCTCGTCGCGGGATGTGGCTCATTGGAGGCAAATCATAGCACGCTGGGTTGCTCGCCTCCCAACCGGCATTGTGCCATCAACGCACCGGCGTGGCGGGTAGCTCAATCGTCCGGATAAGGTCGGACGGAAGGTTCGCGGCCCTGGCGACCTGGTCATCGTCGCGACTGTGACGGCCGAGTAGGTTTGCAGGGCGAGGCGGCGGGGGCGGAATTTGTCAGAGTGTCCGTGAGGTCGCGAACGCGCGTTGGCGGAGGGCGTGTCGGTATCGGCGCGCGTCGTCATAAAGGGCGTTCGCCGACCACGTCGCATGCACTGTGTTTGACGGTCGGCGCTCCGGCGCGACGCGCAGTGTGTAGAGTTGCCGGGTGCGCGGGACGTAGAGCACGAAGCGTTGATTCGGCACGTCGCCCGGTCTCGTCTCCTCGCCACTGCACACCACTTCGTCGTCGCCGTCGCCGTCAATATCCTCGACATCCGCCGTCCAGTTCACTCCGCGGAAGTTATCCACGTCGAGTGGCACGCGCTTCGTCACGCGAAAGTCCCTGCCGCGACGCTCGACGATGTGGAGATACATAGCCTTCTCCCGCGGCTGATTGAGGACGGCGGCGATGACCTGCCCGTTACCGGCGCGCATCACACGCGCATCACTGACCTTACCGCGTGGTGACACAGAGGACGCGATGCGGAACGCCTCGTCGAGCGACAGCGACGCAGGGAGAGGGGTCGGGCGTGGAGGTGCGACGACGACAGCGGCGCGCACGGTGGCGACATCCGAACGCGCCGCGCTTCCCTGCGCCGACGAACCGCCGTGCGACCACGCGAGCAGCAGCCAGCCGAGCATCACTGCCGTCACGAACGCGGCAGCGGCCCGAAAAAACAAGACGGAACGATTGGCGTCGAGGGCGGCGATGGTCGCGGTGAAAGGCGCGGGCCGGAGTGCTTCGGCGGAAACTCGCAACGGTGCGAGGCTCGCTTCCAACAAGGCGCGCGCATCCGCCGCCCGCTTCGGTCGGTTAATCGGGTTCTTCGCCAACAGTGTGTGAACGGCGAGCGCCAGCGAGCGCGGCACATCGGGACACAGGGCGAGCAGCGGAGGAGGCGCGGCGGTCGCTTGTTTGACGAGCACTGCGGACGACATCTGGTCGGTGAACGGCGGGCGTCCCGCCAGCATTTCGTAGACCAGCACGCCGACGCTGTAAAGGTCGCTTCTGGCCCCGACCCCGCGCCCCATGCATTGTTCCGGCGACATGTAGCGCGGCGTCCCGATGATTAACCCGGACTCGGTCGTGGCGTGCGTGCGGGTCGTGTCGGCTGCGCCACTCAGGACTTTCGCGATGCCGAAGTCGAGCACGCAGACGCCGCGCTCGGTAAGCATGATATTCGACGGCTTCAAGTCGCGATGAACAATGCCGAGGCCGTGCGCTTCGGCCAGCACCTCGCAGATTTCGCTGGCGACGCGAACCGCGCGGGCCGGCGTCAGGCGGTGTTCACGCACCAGCGTCTCGGCCAACGTGGCGCCCTCGACGTACTCCATCACGATGAACGGGCGGCCGTCGTCGAGGCGGCCCACGTCAAAGATCATTGCTGCGCGCGGGTGCCGGAGTTTCGCCATCGTGCGCGCTTCGCGCATAAACCGCTCGGCCAATTCCGGGTCAGCGGCGAACTCTGGCTTCAGGATTTTGACGGCGACCGGGCGTCCGAGACCAAGGTGAGAGGCGCGGTAGACCGTGCCCATTCCGCCTCTGCCGATTTCGCACTCGATGCGGAAGCGCCCGGCGATGGTGTCGGGGGTGTGCATGTCAGACCCTCACGGTACAGACAGAAGGGTCGCTTTGGGACGGCGCCCACAACCCGTCGCGAGGCGTGCGAAGTAAGTGGGTTGCATGGCCGTCCGAGCGGCGCTTAAGGAAAGGTTGTTAATTGATCGTTCAGGAAGGGGAGAAGCACGTCCGGCGCTCCCCATACTCATCGACCGCCGAACGGCGATAGCTTACAGCACATTGAACGCGCACGCAATGCCACCAAAGCTCTGTTTCTTTCATCAGCCTGTGGCGGAACGATGTGTCGCCGTACCCTCGTAACTTCTGAAACTGTCAAAGCTTTATTTGCTTCCATCAACCTGTGACGGGGCGAAAACTAAATTGAGAAAATCAGAGAATGGTAGAGCGGCGATGGTCGTCTGGGGGAGACCG
>JACDEG010000438.1 GCA_013816505.1 Pyrinomonadaceae bacterium
ATCCTCAATCGTCTCGGTCACTCGGTCGAGGTGCGCATCTCGGCGAAAGAGCGTGCGCCGGAGAAGACTCACACGCGGGTGATGCTCGCATAGGCGGGCTTATAATAGCTCGCCGCCTCACTCGTTACAGACAAACATCCCGTGGTCAACGCATTCGCAAAGCGGTTGCTCTGAACGACGATCAGGCAGCGGGCAGCCGATGACAGACTGAACGGATGAAAATGAGGAATCTCAAACAAGAACCGCCCTTCCTGTAGATCACAACTACAGGAGAGGTATATGGCACGAAAGAAATGGGTTGTCATCTCAGGCGGACGCATCAAGCGTTGGAAGAAGAGCGAGAGCGAGAGCGGCGCTTGCTTCGCTCGTCAAGTTCCGCCGCACTGGTACAGAAACTATTTGAACCGCAAGGAACGACGGCGATCAAAAGAGGCGATGCATATTGGTCAAGAGTACGGCTTCCCGCACGTGCATCCCCGTGAGGCAGGCTGGTATTGGTAATGTAAATAGTGTCGCCCATTAATAGGTGGAATACGCAGGCACCCTTGATGAAAACCAAGTTTCCATTAGACGCGCATACCTTCAGTATACCGGGAACTGGCACTCCATCCAGTTCCCGTAAAGCTGGAGGTCAGAATGAAGAATCAAACACGTGCGCTGCGTCGGCATCATGCAGAGCGCATCAAGCGCAAGATTGCCCGCCAATATTTCTTCTATCTCGGGATGTTTGATCATCGCCTTTGGTCAAAGCCTCAACAACTGGAAAAACATCTGCAGTGGTGTGAAGAGAATCATCGCTACTGGCAAGGAAGATTGCTTCAGGCGCGCACGCTCTGTTCCGGCTTCTGTTGCGGCAATCGCCGCCGGTGGGTGGGAGCATCGCACAGCAAGCGGAAGGGGAAAGGTGTATAGGTACCCGGAGAATCAGCCATGAGCGCGCAATTGCATTCCCCTTTTCTCGATTTGCTGAAACAGATTGAGTCCGGCGTGACGATCTTTCAGCCGTTCGGTCGCACGCCCGAGAAACTGCGTGAGTTTGATGATACGGTCGCGCGCCTCAAAGAGATGGAGCAGCTCGGACTCATCCGCCAACTGTTCACACAGGCGCGCACTTCATTCGGTGAAGAACAGGTCAATTTAGTAATGGTTGTCGGCGGGCTAACGGAAGAAGCCAAGAGATTATTAAGGCAGTTTGAAACGCACCGCGCTCCTTAGCGCAGGAAATTCGTCGCGGCATAAACTTATCAACTCATCTCATTCCACTGACGATCTTTCCATACTCTCCGAAATTCTCTATCCACGTTCGGCGCATGAACGGGCGGCAAAAGAAAATCGCGTATTCCGCCGACTACTTCCGTCAGGTTCTTCCCTTCAGCATCTAAGCGTCCTTTACGCAGGAATGCTTGCCACAAAGCCTGTTTAGTCGGGTCCTCGCTAAAAGCATCTCATGGTTTAGACAAGGAGATTAAGAAGTATGGCGACAAACTTGGCTAAAGAGATAGCTGACAAAGCGGCGTTGCTTCCGCCAGAACGTCAACGCGAAGCGTTGGCATTGATTGAACAACTCGCGGCACGCGCAAGCGTAGCGAGTCCGCATCTGTCACGCGCGGGGCGCAAGCTGAAAGGCGCGACAGCGCAGGGACAATCAGTCAGCAGCGAAGAGATACAGGAAGCGCGGCGCGAGATGTGGGGTGAGTATATGCGCGAGGACGAAACATGAGTGTCGTCGCGGACACGCACGCGATCATTTGGTACGTGGACGCTCCTCACGAATTCTCGAGTGCTGCGACAGTGGCGATGGATGCGTCTGCGAACACAAGCGGCGAATACATTTTCATTTCGGCGATTACGCTTGTCGAGATGCGCTACTTTGTGGAGAAGAATCGCATCAAGGTGAGCGTGCTGGCGCGCCTTGAACAGGAATTGGATGAGCCAAACCCGATGGTTGTCGTCACATCGCTCGACCGCTCAATTTTCAATGCGCTCGCTTCGATCCCGCGGAGTACAGTACCTGATATGCCAGACCGCATCATCGCGGCGACGGCGTTGGCGCTTGGGTTGCCGCTTGTCACACGAGACACGGAGATCCGCAAATTAACGAACGTCACCACTGTTTGGTGAGTTGGACAAAGCGCGTTTATTCAAAGATATTTCCGCCGGCAGAAACTAAAGCACTCATGGGAATTGTCACCGAACACTTGCGGCAGTTAATCGCGAAACAAGTCAATGACCGCTCGCTCGTCGTGTGGTACGACCCCGAACGACACTATGCGGATGTGTCTTGCAAGCTCGCTCTGCCCGATGCGACCGTTGAATGTTACGACGGCAGTTTCTTTGCGTTGCGCCACAGGATTGGGTATTGATTCCCTAAGCCGGGAAACATAAATTCAGCTCTCCTGCGGAGGCAAACGGAATGATAGCAGCTCTTCTAATGTCCAAACATGATCCGTGACGCCTGCAACCATAGCTGGAGTACGCTGTTGCCACTCTCGACCATCAACTGGTCGAGATAAACGACGCCTCAATGATTGATGAAGCCGAACGAAGTTGAAGGCGGCATCTTCTAAATGCAGTTAGGTAATCCACTGGTTCGACCAGTGAGACTAGAAGAGCTTTGAGCGATCCGGCAGTAGAATTTCTCATTGGGTGGCTTGATGGGCACTAACCCAAGAGGAGAAATTCTATGCCAGATCAATATCAGAGCTTGTCCCATTCCAAGTGGGATTGCAAGTACCATGTGGTGTTTATCCCGAAGTACCGACGGCACGCGCTGTACGCCCATCTCCGGCGAGCTTTGGGTCCGATTTTCCACGAATTAGCACGCCAGAAAGAGTGTCACATTGTGGAAGGACATGTTATGTCGGACCATGTGCAAGATGTGCATTGCTATTCCGCCGAAGCACGCGGTGGCATCAGTGATTGGATTCCTGAAAGGCAAAAGTGCGATTGCCATTGCCAGACAGTTTCAAGGACGGCAACGCAACTTTAACGGCGAATCGTTTTGGGCGCGGGGCTATGCGGTCTCGACCGTGGGCTACGATGAAGAGCAAGTCCGGGCCTACATCAAAAACCAACAGGGCGGTGATGGCAGCGGCAACTTCTAGCCGCGGTGATTGGTTGCTGCTCAGCGCAAGCGGGCGAGGCGTGTCACGTAGTGTTTTACGTGACCGCCGAGGGTGCTGGATAATCCCGCAGAGATGATTATCACAGTGCAAGCTTGGTAACCGTGATCGGCTTTGAGCCGGCCACGCCCATTAAGCCACCTGCTTTGCGGGTGGTGTCTAACTTACTGCGTCTTCTCGCTCACGCGAGACTGCCACGTAGCTCATCCGCTCGTTAAGCAACACCTCTGGCTCTCGCGTGTTGGCTTGATGATCATCCGGTCTACGGTCTCACCCTGTGACGGGTAGCTGGTCACCGCGTAGCCATGATCGAGATGGCGAAACCTACCGCGAAATGTTTTTCGCTGGGCGGGAAAGGGAGCGCGTCAGAAGTGCACTGCGGGGCGTGGACGAAGATTCGCTCGCCGCTGCGGCTCCCGCATAGGCGACTGTCGGAGATGGGGGCCTATAAGCTGTAATGGTGCTCCCAGTCTTAAGCCCACCCGTAATTTATGTTAGGCTGAGCGTGAATTTTCCTATGCCCCTGAGCCTCATCACGAAATTAATTTGCCTTCCGAGCTTTTTGTCGTAATCCCCAGTTTTTTATTCCCCATGGAGAAGCGCGGATGCTTAGTCTGAACCTGCGTAGTGAGTTTCGAGAAAACCACCTAAAGGGCACTGCGAAGCAGGGAGATTTTGATTCATAACGACATGGCGTCCGCCGTGATCGGAAGCTCAGAGTCTTTTCAGATCATGAAGTAGAAGTAGCAGACATGACACCACCAGCACGGAACACAGCTGATTCAGTCGCCGTCCTTGTCTGCGCAGAGTGCGATTCTGCGTTTGATGTGGCAGCGCATGGAGCGACAACGAAAACCGGAATTTCAATCTGCCTCGCATGCTCCACCGCTTATTACACTGGATGTGCCGAGTGCTGCAGCCTCATCCCTCTTGACGAAGCATTAACGCGCGGCGACCTGCGGCTCTGCGCCGAATGTTATGCGAAGCCACCAGATGTCGCGGGTGCTGGTTCACTCGATCAATCCGACATCGAATTGTTGATCGCAGAGTACACAGTGCTGCATGCGGAAGAGAAACGCGTCGGCTCACGCCTAGAAGAAATAAAGGATCAGTTAAAAGATATTGCCGCGACGCAGCCGCGCGTGTCGGGCGCCGTCACGTTGCGCGCCGGCGATCAGGCGGTGAAATGCAGTTTCCGCACGACGCTCAAGTGCGATGCGGAGGCGGTGGAGCGGCTCGAACAGACGCTCAATAAGAATGAGTTTGGTGACTTGTTCGAGCGCAAAGTCACATACAGTCCGCATAAAGAGCGTGTGCAGGACTTTCTGAGCAGCACAGATGGCGCGCACGAAGATGCGCGCGAGATGCTGCGTGCCGCCGTACGCGAAACCGAAAATGCGACGCTGACCGTTGTTCCTGTCCGAAAGCAATAAACGTCAGCACACGCCACCACTCCCGCGCTATGTCAATCCCTGACGACGACCTTAACCGACCACACTCCTTCGCCACCGAGCGAATGCTCGGAGCACAACGCCTGGCGCAGTATGTGTCGCGCAACCGCTGCGAACGTTACCTGCGTCTCGCACTGTTCCCCTCCGAAGGCAATCAACTCAAAACGCGCTACGGCGTCACCTTCGAGCCGCTCTCGCCGCTGCTTTCCGCCAAGGGACAATCCTTTGAGCGCGACAAAGTTGAAGAGTTACGCGGGCAGGGCGAGCAGATCGTTGATCCGACGAACAGAAGCGCCGCTGACTTCCTCGACGAATTGCGGCGACAACCAACAGGGCGCACGTACTATTACCAGCCGGCACTCGAAGGACGCATCGGCGGGTGGTCATGCGGCGGACGGGCGGATTTGATCGAGGTGACGCGTGAACCCGAAGGGGCATTCCATCTCGTCGTCATCGACATCAAGGCGAGCGTGCGAGAGACGGTCGGCTTCCGTTTACAAGTCGCCTTCTACGCCGTGCTGCTGGAAGAATTGATGCGGGAACATGGATTAGCTCTCGCAGAGATGCGCGGCGCGATTGCTTCACGCGACACCGAGTTCAGGGCGGGCGCATGGAGCATGTTTGACCTCGCACTGTTCATTGATGAAATCAACCGGTTGATTGCCGCGCCTGATTCGGATGTGGCGCGTGCCGCCGCCGTCCCTTTCAGCACCGCCGTGTATCACCTCGGCTCGCATTGCGACGGCTGTCCGTACAATGCTGTGTGCTTTGTGGACACCGCCGAGCGCGAGGATTTATCGCTGGTGCCGCATCTCACGACGACCGAGAAGCGCGCCCTTCATGCAGAGGGCATCAATAAA
>JACDEG010000439.1 GCA_013816505.1 Pyrinomonadaceae bacterium
CAGCATCTCTTGCAGCACGGTCGGGTAACTTTCCGCCGCCGAAAGGCCGAGGCCCGCGGTCAGGCTGTCGCCGAACGCGACGATCTTCGGTAGACTCTCAATTGGCGTCGGCGCTGCAACAGACGCGGGCCGAGGCGCATCAGACGTGGCTGAAGCCGTTTCATTGCCGGTCGAACGCGAGCCACCGCCGCAGGCCGCGCAGGCCAAGACCAGAAAGAATGACAGTCCGGGTAAAAATCTTTTCATGATTGAATTATACAAGGTTTTGAAAAATGTCCGCTCCGGTTCAGAAAGCTTGACCATCCTTCACCAACTTGATTTAACGATCCGCGACAACGAGTTCGTTTCCATCGTCGGGCCGTCGGGGAGCGGCAAGTCGACGCTGCTCGGCTTGATTGCCGGACTCGACGCGCCGACCTCCGGCGAGATTCTGATTGACGGCCAGGACGTGACGACGATGTCGGAAGACGCGCTTGCCGAATTGCGCGGACTGAAGATCGGATTCGTGTTCCAGTCGTTTCATTTAATCCCGTCGTTGACCGCGCTCGAAAACGTGCTCGTGCCGATGGAGATTGCGGGCCGGCGGGACGCATCTGAGCGCGCGCGGCAACTGCTCGAAGATGTCGACTTGGTGGCGCGCGCACATCACTATCCGTCACAGCTTTCCGGCGGCGAACAGCAGCGCGTCTCCATCGCCCGCGCGTTCGCCAACGACCCTTCGATCATTCTCGCCGATGAGCCGACCGGCAACCTCGACTCGCGCAATGGGCAGCATGTCTTTGATCTGATGGTCGGGATGAACCGGCGGCGCGGCGCGACGCTCGTTCTGGTGACGCATGACCATGAATTGGCGGGCCTCGCCGACCGGCGCATCGCGCTCAGAGATGGCCGGGTCGAAAGCGACAGTGCGGCGGCGTTGGGGGCGGGCGACGAACTCGATTCCAACTTAATCGAGGAAGGAGCGGTGCGTCGATGAAGTTCATCTTCAACATGGCGCGGCGCGAGATCCGCTCATCGTGGCGCCGGCTGCTCTTCTTCTTTCTGTGTATTGGTATCGGCGTCGGCTCGATTGTCGCGCTCCGCTCAATCATCGGGAACGTCAATCAGGCAGTCGCGGGCGAAGCGCGTCAACTCCTGACCGCCGACGTGCAGATTGATTCGGGCCGCCCGTGGTCGCCGGAGACGCTGGCCGTCGTTGAGCGCATCGCGCGACCGCCGCGCGTCGAAGCAAGAGTTGAAACCGTCGAGGCGAGCACCATGGTGCGACCCGCCGATCCGGCACGCGAAGGCGCGATGATGGTCGAGTTGAAAGGCATCGAGCCGCCGTTCCCGCTCTTCGGCGAATTCACGCTGGCCGAGGCGAAGCCGTTTGATTACTCTCTGCTCGCCGACAACGGCGCCATCGCCGCACCGCTGTTGCTCGACCGCCTGCGCCTCTCGGTCGGCGACGAAGTAAAGATCGGCGACGCGACCTTTCGCATCCGTGGCGTGCTGGAGCGCGAGCCGGGCGGCAGCGGCTTCAGACTCGGCCCGCGTGTGTTCGTCAGACGGGAAGCGGTCGAGGCGGCGGGTCTGACCGGATTCGGTAGCCGCGCCCGCCGCCGGCTCCTCTTCAGAACGCCGGCGAACGAAATGGATGGTCTCGTCGCTGAACTCCGCGGCGCGCTGAAGAACAATCTCGTCAACGTCCGCTCTTACAAAGAATCGCAGGAGAATCTGGGCGAGCAATTCGCGCGCGCCGAAAACTATTTGTCGCTGACCGGCCTGGTCGTCCTGGTGCTCGGCGGCATCGGTGTGTCGAGCGTGACGCGTGTCTTCATCGAACAAAAGCGCAAGAGCATCGCGGTGTTGAAGTGCGTCGGCGGCACGGGCAATCGGATTACGCTGGCGTACCTCGCGCAGGTTGTCACGCTCGGCCTCGCCGGAAGTTTGTTCGGCGTGCTGCTCGCGAAGGTGGGGTTGCTGTTCGCGCGCGGCTACTTCAGCGACAGTCTGCCAGAGAATATGAACTACGGCCTCAGCAACGGGGCCGTCGCGCAGGGTCTCGCCCTCGGGCTGATGATCTCGATTCTGTTTTCGGCGTTGCCGCTGCTGCGCATCCGCAATATCAAGCCGAACATGTTGCTGCGCGACATCACCGGCGACGCGGCTGGCGGCGCACGCGGCTTTTTCGATCTGACGCGCTTGATGGTCATCTCGGCGGTCACGGTCGGTTTGACGCTGCTCGCGTCGTGGCAGGCAGGCTCGCTGCGCATCGGTCTCTACTTTCTTGCCGCCCTTGCGGTGACCGCCGGGGCGCTGCAACTCGCCGCGATGCTTTTAATCGCGCTCGTCAAACGCGCTCGGCCACGTCGCTCGTTTGCGTTGCGGCAGGCCATCAGCAGTCTGCACCGGCCCGGCAACCAGACGCGCGTGATCGTGATGGCGGTCGGCCTCGGCGTCTTCCTGGTGCTGGTGATTCAGTCGCTACAGGTAAATCTGATGAACGACTTCAACCTCGCGCGACGGGATAATCTGCCGAACATGTTTCTGATCGACATTCAAAAAGATCAGCAGGCGGGCGTCGCTAAGTTGGTTGAAGAAACGGCGGGTGTGCGTCCGACGCTCGTCCCGACGGTGCGGACGCGCATCTACGCCATCAACGGGCGCGTCGTTGATTTGAATAGCGGCGAGATGCGTGAGCAGCGCGGGATGCTGGGGCGCGAGTACGTTGTGACATACCGTCCCCAGCTTGAGGCCAACGAAAAAATCGTCGCCGGGAAGTTCTGGGAGCCGTCGCCGTCGCGTCAAGCTGAAGTTTCAATTGAAGAGGGGATGCGCGGCCTCGCCGGTCTGGACATCGGCAGCACGATCACGTTCGACGTGCTGGGGAGAAAGATCGACGCGCGTGTGACCAGCATTCGCGAGGTCGACTGGCGCAACTCGCGCACCGGATTCCTTGTGCTGTTCCGGCCCGGAGTGCTGGACGACGCGCCGCAAACATTGGTCGCAGCGATTAACGCGCCCGGCGGCCCGCAAGAGCGAGCGCGATTTCAACGAGCACTGCTCGACCAGTATCCGAATGTTTCGATGATTGATGTCGCGGAGATCGTCCGCACCGTCAACCGCATCCTCAACAACGTGACGCTCGCTGTTTCGTTTATCGGCGGCTTCGTGTTACTGAGCGGAGTGCTGATTCTCGTCGGCTCGATTGCGATGACCAAGTTTCAGCGCGTCTACGAAGCGGCGGTGCTGAAAACCCTCGGCGCGAAACGGCGGACACTGTTAGGCATCCTGCTCGCCGAATACGGCCTGCTCGGACTCGTCGCCGGAGTCATCGGGTCTCTGCCCGCCATCGCTCTCTCTTACGCCGTCTCGCGCTTCGTCTTCGACATTCCGTGGAGTGCGACGCCACTGCTCAATCTCTTCGCCATCGGCGCGACGGTGCTGCTTGTTACCACCGTCGGCGCGCTGTCGAGCTTCGACGTACTGACCCGCAAGCCGCTGGCGATTCTCCGCACCGGGTAACGCCCGCCATCATCAGCCGCGCACACAACCTCGAAACCATCCGAGCCTTGCGCAAGAAGGCAACGCTATTCGCGCTTCGCGGCATGAAGTTGTTAAGCGCGGCGTTCGGATAGAGGACGCACTTTTCTACGATGTGATTTCTCAATCATTATTTGAATCAGATAAGTCAATAGAGCATAGAAAATGAAGACCGTAATTACTGTAGCAATCAGTGCCGCAGTAGTTGGGCCACAAGAAGGGCAAGAAGGAGGTGGAGGGAAAACTCGATCCCAAATCTTCAGCGGCCCCACAAAAAAATACAAGAGGAGATGTACAGCCCACTCCATCCCCATTTCATATTCAAGAAATTCTCCTACCAAGCCAGTAAAAGCAAAGAGTAAGTGGGGAATGAAAATGCCGCCGCTAAAAGCAATTAACAGTCGTCTCATTTGGAAACTCTGTTTCAGAATCTGAACTTCTTAAGCAAGGCGGAAGCGCCTAACTTGAATTAGAACGCGCTATGATGGCCGGACTCTGACAATCAGGACGAACAACTAACGACGAACTCACACCTAAACCTCCACCAACTCTTCGGTAATTGGCGGCGGAACCGGCTCGTTGTGAGCCTCCAAACTCTCAAGGTATGCCGCAATAGCTTCTTTGATATTGTCGACGGCTTCTTCTCTGGTTTGCCCTTGTGAGATACAGCCGGGCAGAGATGGCACTTCCGCCACATACATGCCATCCTCATCTTGCTCGATCAGCACTCGATACTTTATTCAACAAACCCCTTTCCACACAACTTTCGAGCATTATAGCCGTGACACAATGCACGCGCCCAACTTGAATCAGAACGCGTTGTGATGGTCGGACTCTGACAATCAGGACGAACAACTGACGACGATCTTTCGGCCCCCGCTCGGCGGTGGGTCGGCGTAGCGTTCCATTCCGGGTTGTTCGTCGAAGGGGTGTTGCAGCAGCGTGAGCAGGCGATTGATTTCGGAGTAGTCGCGTCGCTCGACGGCCATGTCAATGGCTTGCTGGGCGAGGTGGTTGCGCAGAATATATTTGGGATTGACGCGGTTCATGCGCGCTTGTCGCTCCGCGTCGTCGCTATCTTCGGACAGCAGACGCTCGCGGTAGTGCGCCGCCCACTCGTCAAAGGCGAGTGTGTCAGTGAACTTGTCACGCGCCGCGTCGTTGCGCTCGCCGGTGCCTTGTTTGAGATCGCCGAGAGCGCGGAAGAACCCGGCGTAGTCCACCTGGTTACTTTGCAGAATCTCGAACAGTGACAGCAATAACTCCGCGTCGTCTGGTCGCTCTTCGCGCAGGCCGAGCTTGGCGCGCATCAGCTTACCGTAATGTTCGGCGAAGGCGGGCCGGTAAGCGTCGAGCGCGGCGGTCGCTGCTTCGTGTGGAATGAACGGCGTCAGCGTCTGCGCCAGGCACGCCAGGTTCCAGAAGCCGATGGCGGGCTGCCTGTCGAATGCGTAGCGACCACCATCGTCGGAATGGTTGCAGATGAATCCGGCGTCGTAATCATCGAGGAACCCGAACGGGCCATAGTCGAGCGTGATTCCGAGAATCGACATGTTGTCGGTGTTCATAACCCCGTGGGCGAAACCGGCGGCCTGCCACCCCGCGATCAGTCGTGCGGTGCGTTCGACGACTTCAGTGAGGAATTTTTGGTCGCGGTCTTCAGCTTCAATCAAAGCGGGGAAGAATTGTTCGATGACGTAGTCCGCCAACTGCCGCACGTGCTCGTGCTGGTTGCGGTAGTAAAAGACCTCGAACGTGCCGAAGCGGATGTGCGTCGGGGCCATGCGCAACAACACGGCGGCGGTCTCGGCGGATTCGCGATAAACCTTTTCATTGCTGCCGACGATTGAGAGCGCGCGTGTGGTCGGGATGTTGAGACCGTGCATCGCCTCGCTGCACAGGTA
>JACDEG010000440.1 GCA_013816505.1 Pyrinomonadaceae bacterium
ATGTGCCACATCACATTCATCGGCGGCGTGGTGTGGGCGCTCGCGCGGCGCGTCACGAAGCGGCGCGCGTGGCAGTGGCTGCTCTCGACCGTCGTCGTGTGGGCTTACACCACGGCGGTCGGCGCGGAGGCGTCGGTTGTGCGCGCCGCGTTCATGTTCACGCTCGTCGCGCTCGCGCCGGTGCTTCACCGTCAAGGCGGCACGCTCAACGCGCTCGGCGGCGCGGCGCTGGTGCTGCTCGCGTGGCGCCCGCGCGAACTTTTCGAACCATCCTTTCAGTTGACGTTCCTTTCGGTGCTCGCCATTGTGACGCTGGCGTGGCCGCTGCTGACGAGGCTCAGAGAAGTTGGCGAGTGGCGCCCGACGCACGCGACGCCGTATCCACCGGAGTGCCCGCGTTGGTGGCGCGTGCTCGGCGAGTTGCTGTTCTGGAATGAGCGGCAATGGAGGCGCGAGGTGGCGCGCGGCGCGTACAGTTACCGACTCTTCAAAGCGCCGCTGGCCGCGCGGGCGCGTGTGTCCGGATTACAGATCATCGCGCGCTATGCGTTCGCCGCGATGCTCGTCTCGCTATGCGTCCAACTCGGACTGCTGCCGCTTCTCGTCATCTACTTTCACCGCATCTCACTCGCCTCCGTTTTTCTCAACGTGTTCGTCGGCGCATTGATCACCGCGCTCTCTTTCTGCGCGCTGCTGGCGTTGTCGCTGACCTCGTTTGAGGGTGTGGCCGTCGCGCCTTTATTGTGGCTGACTGAAAAAATAAATTGGTTGATGGTGCATAGCGTCGATCCGTTCGCGGACGCGAATTGGGCGCAGTGGCGTGTGCCGGAATACACCGGACGGGCCGCCGTCGTCTACATGCTGTACTTCGTCCCGCTCGTCGTGTTGGCGGTGGCGCTCGCGCGCTGGCATCCGGTGCGCAGCGGGTCGTTCGCCGCCACGGAAGGCGAGGGCAGCGATGCGAATGGCACGAAAATTCGTCGCGTGAAGATTGATGGCGCAAAGATTTATTCGGTCGCAGCCGCTCTGTACCTGTTGCTGCTCGCTGTCGTCGTGACGCACCCGTGGAGCGCGGGGCGGCCCGACGGGAAACTGCGTGTTGACTTCCTGGATGTCGGGCAGGGCGACGCCGCGTTGGTGACGATGCCCGACGGCACGACGCTGCTGGTTGACGGCGGTGGCCGCCCGCGCTTTATGGAGCGACGCCGCACTGCGGAAAACGCGGCGGACTCAAGCGACGGCAACGAAAATGGTGGTGGGAATGATGGCGCGAATGCGAGCGTGAATGCGGGCGACGTGGAACATTCGACGGAGCCGTTCGAGCGTGACGCGCGCGGCATCGGCGAAGCCGTCGTTTCGGAATACCTGTGGTGGCGCGGACTCGACCGCGTCGACTACGTGCTCGCGACGCACGCCGACGCCGATCACATTGATGGCTTAAACGATGTGCTGCGCAACTTCAACGTGCGCGCGGCACTGGTCGGGCGGGTCCCGGCCAACGACGCGGAGTACGAACGCTTCGTCCAAACTTTGCGGCGACGCGGCGTACCCGTGCATGTCATCAACCGGGGCGACGTGCTGCGCTTTGGCGCGGTGGTCGGCGAAGTGTTGTGGCCGCCGGAAGTGATGGGGAACGATCCGGCGTCTTCTTCTTCGCGCAACGACGATTCGGTAATTCTGCGCCTGCGCTTCGGGAATCGAACCCTGCTATTGGCTGGTGACATCGAGAAACGGGCGGAGGGCGCGCTACTCGCGGCGGGCGAAGATTTGCGCGGAGACGTGTTGAAGGTGGCGCACCACGGCAGCCTGACATCTTCGACCCAGGCGTTCGTCAACGCCACGCACCCGGCGTTGGCCGTCATCTCCGTCGGGCGCGACTCACCGTACGGTCACCCGCACGCCGAAGTCGTCGAACGCTGGCGGGCAGGCGGCGCGCGTGTGCTGACGACCGGCGACTACGGCACCATCTCCATCATCACCGACGGCGACGCGATCTACGTCGAGACGTATGTTCGGGAGTGATTCGACAAACGACAGCGGCGCGCATTAAGAACCTATTCGCAACTTATCAAACTTGAGTGACTTGGGGCTTAAGTGACGCGGGTTGCCGGTGGCGTCTTGAATGTTGAAGACGCAGCTTTAAATAGATATAGTGCCCCAGCCCACACTTGGGAACGGGCCGCCTCAACCCTGATATCAAACCCTTCGGATTGGAGACGTACCTTGTATGAATGAAACCGACACCGTTGATACTTCGCCGCTGTTCGACCGCCGTCCGTGGGGAACATTCACGGTGCTCGACGAAGGGGACAACTTCAAAGTCAAACGCATCGAAGTCTTGCCTGGCAAGCGGCTGAGCTACCAGAAACACGCGCACCGCGCCGAGCATTGGGTGGTCGTGAAGGGCGCGGCGAAAGTGACGCTCGACGGTCAGGAGATTATCGTCCCGCTCGGTAAAGCCATCGACATCCCGCTCGGTGCCGCACACCGCGTCGAGAACCCCGGCGGCAATAACCTCATCTTCATCGAAGTCCAGCGCGGCAGTTACCTCGGCGAGGACGACATCGTGCGCCTCGACGACGACTTCGGGCGCGCCGGCGGCAGAGTGTAGCCTCGTATGTAGGAAGACAAAAGTAAACAGTTTTCGGTTTTCAGCTCAAAACTGAGAACTCAAAACTGAAAACTGTTCAGTGGCTTTTACTCTGCCAGCAGGATGCGCAGGTCGCGGACGTTGGTGCCGGTCGGCCCGGTCACGAGCGCGTCGCCTAATTGATTGAAGAACGTGTAAGCGTCGCTTGAGGCGAGGAACGCGGGCGCCTCAAGCCCCTGCGCCCGCGCGCGTGCGAGCGTCAAGTCGTCGGCGAGCGCGCCGTCCGCTGGGCTGTTCCCATCAATGCCATCGGTGCCCACGCACAACGCGACGGCACGCGGGTAATCAACCTCAACACTGTTCCTGACGTGCGCGTCCAACTCCAGCGCACACCGTAACGCCGTTTCCGCGTTACGTCCTCCCGTGCCCGGGCCACGCACCGGGCACGCGAACTCCCCGCCTGAAATCAGACACACGGCGCGACCTGCGGCTGAGTTGCGGCGGCGTAACTCGATCAAACGTGACACCATCGCGCGCGCGCCTTCATCAACCGACTGTCCGACAAGATCGTGCGCGACTTCGACGATGAAACCTCTCTGACGCGCGGCCTCGGCGGCGAACTCAACCGCGTCATCGTTGTCGAGCAGCACGTGTCGGCGGCGTAGCGTCTGGCTTGAGGATGGTACGGCCGGCGTTGGGCGGTGGGCGTTCATCGCTACTGCGCGCACAACGGAGGCGGGCAATCGCGCTGTGAGGCCGTAGCGTTCGATGACCGTCGCTGCTTCAGAGCCGGCAGCGGGCCATGTCTCCGGCGGAAACGTTGGCCCGGAGGCCACGTTGGCTTCGTCGTTGCGATTCGTGTCTGAGATGATGAGTGTGATTTGAGCCGCGCGCGGCGCGCCAACCGCCAGCCCGCCACCTTTGACGGCGGAGATGGCGCGACGCACGGTGTTGACCTCGGCGATGTCGGCTCCGCACGTGACCAACACGCGGTTCGCTTCGCGCAACTCTTCGAGCGTGATATTCGAATCACGCGGCCACTCCATCATCGCCGAGCCGCCGCCGGAGACGAGAAAGATGATCAGCGCCGAAACGTCGTCAGCCACGCGCAACAGATCGAAGGCGGCGCGGGCCGCCGCGAGGCTCGCGTCGTTTGGCACCGGATGCCCGCCCGCAAAAACGCGCCAGCGTTCGGACAACTTCACGTGCGATGCCGGGGCTTCTGATGTCGGGGCTGAGATGATGCCGGCGGTGAAGTGTGAATCGAGAATCGTTTCAAGCGCGGATGCCATCGCGGACGCCGCTTTGCCAACGGCGATTGAATAGATCGGGGTCGGCGGCGCGGAGAGATCGAACTGAGCATCGACGATGTGCAGACGGCTTGATGCGTCGACGCGCACAGACCGGCGCACGGCCGCACCGGCATCAACGCGCGAAAGGGCTTCGTCGAAAATCGCGCGCGCGTCACGTCGAAGGTCGGGCACTCCGGTCAAAAGCATTTACTCCACACCGACGAGCGCGCGCAGTTGGCGAAAGCGTCGGTCGCTGATTCCACGCACCATCATCAAGTGCTCAGCCCGGCGGAACGGCCCATAACGTTCACGGTGCGCGATGATGCGCGCCGCCATCGTCTGGCCGATGCCCGGTAAGCCAGCGAGTTCTTCGCGAGTCGCCGTGTTGAGATTGGTCAGCCGCCCTCGCACAGGAACCGGATTGTCATTGGAAATAGTTGGCTGCCGCTCGGTTGAGCGCGGCTCTACAACCGTTTTGACACATGATGACGTGGCAACCGCCAGCATTGAGGAAAAAAAGATACAGATTGCCTGAAGATTATTGAGATGAGTACGTTTCATAAATGCAAACTACTCTTTGCAAAGAGCTTGCAACTTCTGCCGCTGTAGTGTGCAAAATGCCAGAAGTCTAAAATTGTCAGGAACTTGTAACGTTCAAATCGACCTTTTCCACAGGCTTTTCCACAGCTTCTGTGGAAAAGCTGTCGAAACTTTCACGAAGCAGGAATTCTTAAAACGTGTGAAAGTTTTTATCAAAACGGCGAAAGAGAAAACGTGTCATTTAATCCGTCACAGATCGAAAAGCGACTATGTTGCGCCTTTATGCTCTTTCGGGTAGTTCGAGATTCTTTCTTTCAGCCACGAGTTGATGAGAGCTTCCGCTGTCACCTGTTCAGTTCTAGCTATCTCAGTTAGCTTGCTTACAATCTCTTCCTCAATCGCGACAAGGTGCTTCCTGTTTTTTATATCAACGGCAAATTCAACCTCCGCCATACCTTCAAGGTAGTCGCCCATATCGTGGTCATCAAAGAACGCAACATGTTCATCGAGCGAAGTATGCTGAGGTAAATTGTGCGCACTACTTCCTGCCATACAACTTCCTCCGGCTGCATGCGTTGTTATGCTGACGCGCGCCTACGCAAAAGGGTAAACGTTGACCAGCAGGCAGCCTCGATCATTGCGCCACCTGACCCAACCCTTTGCGGATGAGCTTGCAACTCCAGCACAATGATCTTGCTGTACTACTCTGATCCAATCCCCGCGCATCCCCGCGACTTTAAAACAATCTCGCCCCTTGAGTTTTACCTCTCTCGCGTTCCTGTACGGCTTGATGCGCAGAGGATTATCCTCAGAGCTTTTTCTTTCGACTGCAAAAGCTTTCTGCATTTCCGGTAGCCAGTCAACGAACCTGACGGCTTTGCCCTCCCGCACCCAGAGCGTCTTACCTGTACGTTCGTCAACCACCACCTCAAGCCAAGCGTTACGCTTACGCTTAACAGGCAACTCGAAGAGAAAATAATCTGGCTTGTGC
>JACDEG010000441.1 GCA_013816505.1 Pyrinomonadaceae bacterium
GACCGGCAGCTTACCAAGGTAGTCGAACGGCTCAACAATCGCCCGCGCAAAACACTCGGCTACAAAACGCCGAATGAGGTATTCTTCAAACTACCACTTGTTGCACTTACAACTTGAATCCACGTGTCGTTATTTGCACCGACATTCAAAAATAGCGCCCTGCTGCGTGCGGCATGATATTAGGAAGGAGTTCCGATTGATGCGGATTCTTGCCATCTCTGGGAGTCTTAAGGCGGCTTCCTCAAACACATCTCTCGTTCGAGCCGCGAGTAGGTTAGCTCCAGAGAGCGTCGAGATCATTGTTTATGCTGGACTCGCCGATCTTCCGCACTTCAATCCTGATCTCGATGACCTCGACAAAGAAATTGCGCCGCTTCCAGTCGCCCACTTTCGCCGCCAACTGCGAGCGTCCGATGGCGTCTTGATTTCAAGTCCAGAATACGCTCACGGAGTGCCGGGCGTGCTAAAAAACGCGCTTGATTGGTTGGTCGGTAGCGGCGAGACGGTTGGCAAACCTTTCGCTCTCATTAACGCCAGCCCTCTGGCTACACACGCGCAAGAATCGCTCACAGAAATACTGACAACAATGGCGGCAAACATTGTCGCCGAAGCGTCAATCAGGATACCACTCGCGCACCGGAAACTCGATGAATCCGGCATTGTTTCCGACCCGGAAATCTCCGGCTTGTTGCGCGCGAGCATCGTTGCGCTCGTTCGCGCAATTGAGGACAGCCGGGCAGAAGCCGAAGACGTCTAAGATTGCTTGTTTGCGTTAACAATTGATTGAAGGTTGAAACAAAATATGGAATGCTCGCACATTCCCGTCTTTGGATTCATTGATCTTCAATGGAAAAATTGTGAGCAGGTTGAACATCTCGCGCGGCAAGTATCGAATCTTGTTTTAAGAACAGTGCTCGTCTTGAGGCATCTTTCGAGCATCGTTGTTCGCGCGTCCCTGACACTTCACTTGACCTTACCTGTCCCCCCATAGCGCTCGACCCGACTTTGCGCCCGTCTGCTCGCCGTCCTTGAGGACCGAGGGTGAAGAGGGCGATGCCGGCGGCGAAGACGCGCCTGCGCCCGTAGCGGTCGCCCTGAGAGTCGCCGCCGAGCAGCAGCGCCGCGAGCATCAACGAGTAGGATTCGACGACCCATTGGGCGTCGGTCGCGCTCGCGCCGAATTCTCGTTGCAGCACGGGCAGCACGAAGTCCACGACCGTGCCGCCAATAAAGGTGATGCTTGAGCCGAGAATGGTCGCCGCCAGCACCCAGCGGCCTGTACTCTTGACGCAAGGTGCGGCGGCGGACCAGGAGCGGATGACGACCTCGTCGCACGGTGCTCTGACGTTAATGACCAATGCTCACCCTTCAGACTTCCACCCTTTCATACTTCAGTTGCCCGCGGCCGTGTTCACAAACGGCAGGCGAATCTGAAAGCACGTGTCGCCCGGTTGCGACTCGACGCGGACATTGCCGCGATGCTTGCGGACGATGCGGGCGACCGTGTCCAACCCCAGCCCGGTGCCTTCGCCGACCGGTTTGGTCGTAAAGAACGGCTCGAAGATGTGCGCCCGCACGCCCTCCGGGATGCCCGCGCCGTCATCTCTGATTTCGACGAGGACGTCGTTAGGTTCCCGTTTTGTCCGCACCTTCAGCCTTCCGCCCTCGGTCATCGCGTCAACGGCGTTGTCGATCACATTCGTCCACACCTGATTGAGTTCACTCCCCGCAGCCGTGACGGCGGGCAAATCTTCCGCGTACTCGCGCGTCAAGGTGATATTCTTCTTTCGCAACTTG
This sequence comes from Pyrinomonadaceae bacterium, assembly GCA_013816505.1. Taxonomy (GTDB): domain Bacteria; phylum Acidobacteriota; class Blastocatellia; order Pyrinomonadales; family Pyrinomonadaceae; genus JACDEG01. The sequence continues at coordinate 1,798 of JACDEG010000441.1, forward strand.
TGCTTGAGGATGAGCAGCGTGTTCTCCAGCCCTTTGTGCAGATCAACTATCTGCAGCGTCGCCTGGTCCATGTAGGTGTACTCTTTAATCGCGCCGACGAGTTCCGAGATGCGCCCGGTGCTCGTCTTGATGTCGCCCGCGAGATTCGCCGCCGAGAGTTGTGCGACGACGCGCGCGAGTATGTCGGCGAGCGCGCCCGGTCCAACCAGCACCGATATTCGCTCGAGGCCGGCGGCATCAGCGCCGGCTTGCACAAGTGTGGAAGCCAATTTCCAGCCTTCACCGATGCCGCGCCCTTCGAGCCACGCGATGACGTCATCTTCCCTGTCGCTCAGCTCGAGTGAATTAAACGAAGGACCAGCAGTGGCGGCGGCAGTATGTGCGATTGCCGCGTGCTCAAAGTCGGCGATGGCTTCACGCTGCTCCTTTGTCAGGTTGTGGCGGCAGAGCCGGAGGTCGGCGGCGCGCAGTTCTTCCAGCGTCCCCAGCAGGTCGTCAGCCGCGCGACTCGCCGCCGCCGCCGGGTTATTGAGTTCGTGCGCGAGGCCGGCGGAGAGTTTTCCCAATGCCATCAATTTGTCGTGCTGCTCGTCGGCTTTCGTCATTTCGCGCACGCGGTCGCTCATGATGCCGACGAGCCTTTGCGAGAGCACCGGCATCCGCTGCAACATCTCCGGAAACAACTTCACGGGGAAGAGCAGCACCCGCAGGGGCGTGACGGTGCGCCCCGTCGCGCTGATCTTGGTCATGCGCGAGAAGGGCAGCATCCCGCTCACCTCGCTCGCCGGGTCGCCCGCGCGGGCGATATAGACGTAGCCGTCGTGCTGGCCCTCATCGCGGTAGGCATGCATCTCGCCTTCGAGATAGACGACCATCCAGTCGGGCTGATCGCCTTTGCGGAACAGCACATCGCCGACAGCTAACCGCCGCTCCTCCGCGTTGTCAGCAAACCACCTGAGCTGATCTTCCGGTAAGTCGGCGAACACTCCGACCCGGCGCAGCGCTTCGACCCTGTCCTCCGGCGCTGCGCCGGATGGGTTTATACCGTCGCCCACGTCAGGCATTGCGCTGGGTACGCCCATACCCTCTACTTTGATGTCCTCCATCTGTCACACCACCTTACTGAGATACTGATGCACGAATGAGATTGCGACCGAGCCTTCGCCGACGCCTGAAGCGACGCGCTTAACCGACCCTCGGCGCACGTCACCGACCACGAAGACGCCGGGCACGTTCGTCTCAAGTAGGTCCGGATCGCGGTCGAGCGTCCACCCTCGCGGACGCTTTCCGTCGCGCATGAGGTCTGGCCCGGAGAGGATGAACCCGCGCTCGTCACGCTCCACCACTCCGGCGAGCCACTCCGTGTGGGGCGACGCGCCGATGAGGATGAAGAGTGCGCTGGCGGGGACGGTGTTGGTTTCGTTGCTCTCCGCGCAGTGAACTGATATGGCTTCCAAGCGCTCATTACCGTGCGCCTCGACCACCTGTGAGTTGAACTCGACGCGGATGTTCGGCGTCCGCATGATCTGGTCGATCAGATATTGTGACATCGAAGCCGCGAGCGACGCGCCGCGCACCAACATCACAACCCGATTGGCATACTGCGAGAAGTACATCGCGGACTGCCCGGCGCTGTTCGCACCGCCCACGACGTAGACGTCCTCGTCCTTGCACGACATCGCCTCGGTCATCGCCGCGCCGTAGTAGATGCCCGCGCCGGTGAGGCGTTCGACGCCCGGCGCGTCGAGTTTGTGCCACTGCACTCCGGTCGCGACCAGCAGGGCGTGGCAGCTAATCTCCGCGCCGTCGGCGAGTTTGAGAGAGCGGTAGGGGCCGTCGACGCGCAAGCTTGTTGCCTCCTGCGGCGAGAGGATTTCGACACCGAACCGCTTGGCTTGCACCACGGCGCGACGGGCGAGGTCCGCCCCGCTCAGCCCGCTGGGGAAGCCCAGATAATTCTCGATGCGCGAGGACATGCCAGCCTGCCCGCCCGGCGCTTCGCGCTCGATCATCACAGTTCGCAGGCCTTCCGACGCGCCGTAAACGGCAGCCGCGAGTCCGGCCGGCCCGCCCCCGACAATCGCCAAGTCGTAAAACTCTTCGGCGGCGCGCGTTTGGAGTCCGACACGCTCGGCGACATCTGCCATTGATGGTTCGGGCAGGCGCGCCCCGTCAGCAAAAATCACGAGCGGCAGGTGCCGTCTTTCTTCTTCGTCGAGCGATTCGACGAGACGGCGCACCTCCGCGTCCTTTTCGGCGGCTTCGATGTCGAGCCACTGGTAGGGCACGTGGTTGCGCGCGAGGAAATCTTTGATGTTGTGTGACGCGGGCGACCAGCGATTGCCGAGCACGCGGATGCCTTCAAACGGCGGGCGATAGTTCCCTTGCCAATCTTCGAGCAGATCGTCCAAGACCGGATACAGATTCTCTTCCGGCGGGTCCCACGGCTTCAAGAGGTAGTGGTTGATGCCCGCTTCGTTGATCGCGGCGATAGCCGCATCCGTGTCGGCATATGCCGTCAGCAACACCCGCTTAGCTTCGGGGTAGAGCGTGATAGCTTGTTCAAAAAACTCGACGCCACTCATCCCCGGCATCCGCTGATCGACGAGGAACAGCGCCACCGCGTTGTTCCTCACCTTCAACTCACGGACGATCTCGAGGGCCCCCTGCCCCGAATCGGCGCGCAGCACTCGATAGTCGCCCCCATATTTTCGCCGTAGGTCGCGCTCGACCGCGCGCAACACTTCCGCGTCATCATCCACTGTCAAGATAGCCGGTTTAGCCATGTTATTTTTTCAACCTCTGTCGCTCCTTCGCCTCCGACGCCTTCCGGCTCGTCGAGCACAAAGGTTCGCCCGTCGCCGTCGCGCACCTCGTTCTGCAAATTTGCGAGAGATGTAACCGTCACTTCATCCATTCAGCGTGACATCTGATCTTAAGGTAGACCGCACCATCAGACGTGCGCGCCCGCGCTGATCGCCTTACTACCCGCTCCTGCCTTGAACTCGCCGCAGCACTCGCGCGGCAGCGCGAAGACGAGCAGAAATGTCGCCGCCAATAGCCCCGCGTTGTACCACAGCGTCGCGGCGAAAGCGCCCGGATAGACGACACTCATCGGCTGCAAGTCGGAACCACCCGTTGTGTGCAGCAGGCCGAAGAAGATGCTGCCGATGGCGGCCACCCCGACGGCGGAGGCGACTTGCTGCACGGTCGAGAGTATTCCCGAGGCCGAACCGGCGTCGCTCCCCTTGACGCCGCTCAGGATGATGTTAAAGAGCGGCGCGATCACGAATCCTTGCCCGGTGCCGTAAATGAACAGCACGGGGGCCATGTGCCAGCCGCGCATGGCCACCCCGTCGGCGCGGACGAGCAGCATCAGCAACACCAGTCCGATGATCATCATGCCCGATCCCAAGTTAAGGATGCGGCTTTGCAATCTGGGCACAAGTTTTACTGACAATGTCGAAGCGAGAGAGAATCCGACTGCGAAGGGCGCGAAGATCAGCCCGGCGGCGACGGGTGAGAAGCGCAGCCCGGTTTGCAGATAGACGGTGAAAGTGAGAAAGAACGCGCCCAGCCCACTGAA
>JACDEG010000442.1 GCA_013816505.1 Pyrinomonadaceae bacterium
TTGATGGATGACCTTTGCTCGATCTTCATATGTGCCCCCTCACGGCGCAGCGTGTGGCGCGCTTCATCAAGTGATGCGGATCAGCAGTGCGGTAAAATTTAACTGTGCCACGACTATCGGCGACGTACGAGACAAGACGGCGCGGACAAATAGTGCGGCAAATAGCGCCAAGGTCTGCAAACGTGTCGGGGGTTTTCGATGGCAAGTGAGTCAAGACTAATTCGCCGCCGCGAAAGTTGTCAACGAAATTCTATGTTACGCGCCGAGAAGGACTACTTTCGCATTTGAAGTTGGGTAAGTTATGATTGCGGATTCACGACTGTCACCGCGCCGGCACTACCAGCGACCGGCGGGATTAAACGAAAGCAAGATTTTTTATGTCCACCGCAGAAACTCCGCTCAACTTAAAGAAGACCGTCAACCTGCCGAAAACCAACTTCGCGCAGAAAGCCAATCTCGGGCAAGCAGAACCCGCGCGCCTGAAAAAATGGACGGACGCCAACCTCTACGAAGCGATCCGCCGCGCGCGCGCGGGGCGCGAAAAGTTCATCCTCCACGACGGCCCGCCCTACGCCAACTCCGACATCCACATCGGCACCGCGCTCAATAAAATTTTGAAAGACTTTGTCGTCAAGTCGCGGACGATGATGGGCTACGACGCGCCCTACGTCCCCGGCTACGACTGTCACGGCCTACCCATCGAACTGTACGTCGACAAAAAACTCGGCGCGAAGAAAGCGAACATGCCCGCCACGAGCGTGCGCCGCGCGTGCCGCGAACACGCCGCCGAAGCCCTCAAGCGGCAGACGCGCGACTTTCAACGGCTCGGCGTGCTGGGTCTATGGGACGACCCGTACCTGACGATGTCGAACACCTACGAGGCGGAGACGGCCCGCCTGTTCGGTCGCTTCGTCGAGCGCGGTTATGTCTACAAGGGCGCGCGCCCCGTCTACTGGTGCATCCACGATCAGACGGCGCTCGCCGAGGCCGAAGTCGAATATGCCGAGCATACCAGCCCGTCCGTCTACGTTAAGTTTCCGTTCGGCGGCGACCCGTCCAACATCGACCCGGCGCTTGCCGGGCGCAAGGTTTTCTTCCTGATCTGGACGACGACGCCGTGGACGCTGCCGGCCAATCTAGGCATCGCTGTCAATCCCGTCTTCGAGTACGCCGCGCTGGAGAACGGCGACGAAGTTTACATTGTCGCCAGTGAACTCGCCGGCGCGGTCGCGGAGAAATGCGGCTTCGTTGAATCGAAAATTCTCGCGCGTTTCTCCGGCGCGCGGCTCGACCGTTTGGAGTGCCGTCATGCGTGGCTTAATCGACCGAGCCTGGTGATGCTCGGCGAGCACGTCACGCTCGGTGGCGAGGCCGACGCGGAAACGGAGTTAGATGTCAAAGACGCGCGCGATAGAAAGGTGACGGGCAAAGGCGCGGGCACCGGCTGCGTTCACACCGCGCCCGGTCACGGCCACGACGACTTTGTGATCGGCGGCAAGTACGGACTCGAAGTCTACTGCCCGGTTGATAGCGCAGGGCGCTTCACGTCAGATGTCGAAGGCTTCGCCGGTCAGACCGTGTTTGAAGCGAACCCGAAGATTGTCGATTTCCTGCGCGAGCAAGGTTCGCTTCTGTTCAGCGAAGAATACAAGCACCGCTACCCGCACTGCTGGCGCTGCAAGAATCCGGTGATCTTCCGCGCGACGCCGCAGTGGTTCATCTCGCTCGACGCGCTGTCGCGCGAGACACCGCTTGATGTCGAGCAGGACGAGGACGGGCGCGACCGCTCGAACTTTACCGAGAATGAAACGGACGCGCCGGAATCGTTGCGCGAAGGGGCACTGCGCGAGGTGGCGAATGTCGAATGGATTCCGGCGTGGGGCGAAGACCGGATGCGCAACATGCTGCGGGGCCGCCCCGATTGGTGCGTCTCGCGGCAGCGCGTGTGGGGCGTGCCGATCCCGGCCTTCTACTGCGCGCGGTGTGATGAACCAATCGCCGACCACAACGTCATCAACAAAGTGGCCAACATCTTCGCGCGCGAATCCTCCGACGCCTGGTACACGCGCGAGGCGAAAGAGCTGTTACCCGACGGCTTCACCTGCCCGCAGTGCGGCAGCAGCGGCGAGTGGCGCAAAGAAACGGACATCCTCGATGTGTGGTTCGACAGCGGGTCGTCATCAATCGCGGTGCTGGAAAAGTACGAAGGTCTGCGCTGGCCGGCCGACGTTTATCTGGAAGGCGGCGACCAGTATCGCGGCTGGTTCAATTCGTCGCTGATGATCGGACTTGCCGCACATCGCGCTGCGCCTTACAAAACGGTCCTGACGCACGGCTGGGTCGTCGACGGTCAAGGCAAAGCGATGCACAAGTCGACGGGCAACGCCGTGTCGCCGAACGATGTCATCAAAGAGTCGGGCGCGGAAATCCTACGGCTGTGGTCGGCGTCGAGCGACTACCACGAAGACATGCGCTGCTCGGCGGAAATCTTACAGCGCGTCGCGGACGGCTACCGCAAGATACGCAACACGGCTCGCTTCGCGCTCGGCAACCTCGACGGCTTCGATCCGTCGCGCGACGCGGTCGACGAAACGGAGTTGCAGGAGATCGACCGGTGGGCGCTCGCCGAACTCGACGCCGTGACCGAGCGCGTGCTCGAAGCTTACAAGGCTTACGAGTTTCACACGGTCTATCACACGCTCTACCACTTCTGCACGGTGACGCTGTCGGCGCGTTACTTCGACATCATCAAGGATCGCCTCTACACGTTCGCGCCGAAGTCGCACGCGCGCCGCTCGACGCAGACCGCGCTCTATCGCATCTGTGACTCTCTCGCGCGTCTCGTCGCGCCGATTCTCGTTTTCACGGCGGACGAGATTTGGGAGAACCTGCCATCGAGCGATCACGGGGACCATCCCGTGTCGGTGCATCTAACTGAGTTTCCGGCGGCACGGACGCAACCGGATGCCGAACTTCTGGCGCGGTGGGCGCGGTTGTTTGAGATTCGTGATGTGGTGCTACGCGCGCTTGAAGAAGCGCGCGTGGGGAAGATGATCGGCGGCTCGCTCGAAGCGCGCGTCACGGTGACGGCAGACGAAGCCGCTTACACGCTGCTCGACTCCTATCGCGATGAACTGCGCTACGCCTTCATCGTCTCGCAGGTGGAGTTGCGGTGGGCCGAAGGCGGCGGCGAAGCGGTGCGCGTTCAAGTCGCCCGCGCCGATGGCGAGAAGTGCGAACGGTGTTGGAACTACTCGACGCGCGTCGGCGAATCGGAGCGTTACCCGACGGCGTGCGAGCGGTGCGTCGCGGCCCTCGCCGAGATTGAAGAGGCGGCGTGAGCACGACGACGATGATGGTGGCGCTGAAAACACGAAGCATCGCGTGGCGCGTGGCATACCTTTTCACTGCGCTCGGCATCTACCTGGTGGATCAGATGAGCAAGGCCTGGGCGGTGCGCGTGCTACGCTTTGGCGAAGAGCGAATCGTCGTGCCCGGCTTATTTAAGTTCAGTTACGCGGAGAACACTGGCATCGCGTTTGGGCAATTTCAGGAGGGCGGCGCATTCGGGCGATGGTTCCTGGCGGCGCTCGCGGCGCTCGCCGCTGTCGGGGTGCTCGTCTATTTTTTCCGCACGCCGCGCATCGACGACCGCGTCCTCAGCGCATGCGCGTTGCTGCTCGCCGGCATCGCCGGAAACTTTACCGACCGCGTGCGCCTCGGCCACGTCATCGACTTTATGCTCTTGCACGCCAACTCGTACCACTGGCCGGTGTTCAATGTCGCGGACGCGGCGATCTGCGCGGGCGCGCTGCTGCTCGCCCTCGACCTGGTGCTGGAAGGAAGGAAAGCGGAAGGCCGAAGGCCGAAGGCCGAAGGCCGAGCGGGGACGAACAGCAGTTCCTAGCGAGGAGCGGGTTTTGACTGTCTTATGCTGACTGCCTTCTGCCTTGTGAAGCAAAAATGTACCCAGAACTTTTTCGCATCTTCAATTTCCCGGTCAACACTTACGGCGTGCTGCTGGCGCTGTCGTTTCTGATCGCGCTGTTCGTCGCGTCGCGGCTTGGGGAGCGCGACGGGTTGCCGCGCGAGCGCGTCTACGACCTCGGATTGTGGATGCTGCTCGGCGGATTGGTCGGCTCGAAGCTGTTAATGTTCTGGGTCGTGCCCGCCTATTGGGAGAATCCGCTGCACCTCATCTCGCTCGACTTTTTGCGCTCCGGCGGCGTGTGGTACGGCGGCTTTATCGGCGGCCTCGTCGTCGGCTATGCGTTGATGCGCCGCTACCGTCTGCCGTGGTGGAGAACGGCGGACGCTTTCGCCCCGGGCGTCGCGCTCGGGCAGGCCGTCGGGCGGCAGGGCTGTTTCGCTGCCGGATGCTGCTGGGGCAGGCCGACTGATCTGCCGTGGGGCGTTCGCTTCAGCGAACTCGGCCACCAAGTGACGGGCGTCCCCATTGATGCGCACCTGCACCCGACGCAACTCTACGAATCATTCTCGATGCTCGCCATCTTCGGCCTGCTGCTGTGGCTGCATCGCCGCAAACGTTTCGACGGTCAGGTGATTCTGCTCTACGCCGCGCTCTACGGCGTGACACGCTTTATCATCGAAATCTTTCGCGCCGATCCGCGCGGTGACATCGGCGGGATGACGACGCTGACTAACCTCTCGACCTCGCAGTTCATCAGCATCGTCATCGGCCTCGGCGGGCTGGCTCTACTGATCTTCCGCTGGCGTCGCGCGGCGGCGGGCGGCAGCGACAACGACGAAGACGGCGGCGCGCCAATCACGGGGCGCCGGGCAGCGGCGCGGCGTCAGACGGGTGCAGCCCGCGCGTGACGAACCACGACGACGCGGGCGCGCCGGGGCCGCCACCGCCAGCGACCGAGCAACTCACCGCCACCGAGCAACTAAGCGAAATACTCTCCTTTGAAATCGCGGCGGAGGATTCCGGCGCACGCCTCGATGCATACCTCGCGGCGCGCATCGAAGGCACGAGCCGCACGACGCTCAAGCGTCTGATCGAAGACGGCGATGTGCTGGTCGAGGATCGCTCCGCCAAACCTTCTTACAAGCTGCGCGCCGGCGAGCGGGTTGAGGTTGAGCTGACCGCGCCGCCACCGCTCGACCTCACACCCGAAGACATCCCGCTCGACATCATTCACGAGGATGACGAAGTGATCGTCATCAACAAGCCCGCCAGGATGGTCGTTCACCCGGCGGCTGGTGTTCATTCCGGGACGCTCGCCAACGCGCTCGCCTTCCACTTCCGACAACTCCCGGCGCGCGACGGCGAACACGTGCGACCCGGCGTCGTGCATCGCCTCGACCGCGACACGTCGGGGCTGCTTGTCGCCGCGAAGACCGTCGCGGCGCACGAAC
>JACDEG010000443.1 GCA_013816505.1 Pyrinomonadaceae bacterium
CTGCTCCACGGTGTCGACCGAAATGCCTTTGTCTTTCGCGCCGTAGAGTCCGAGCACCGGCGCCTTCAAGTCGGCGGCCACGTCAATCGGGTACTTCGGTTGCAACGCGAAGCGCGGCGAAGACTCACTTGGCACCAGCCGCCCGTACCACGCGACGCCCGCCTTCAACTGCGGACTGTGCGCCGCGTACAGCCACACGATCCGCCCGCCCCAGCAGAAGCCGGTGATGCCGAGTTTGTTCGTGTCGGCTTGACCGGTTTTCTTCGCGTAAGCCACCGTCGCGTCGAGGTCTGACATCACCTGCGCGTCCGGCACTTTGGAGACGACTTTGGTGATGATGTCCTGAAAGTTAGAGAGTTTCGACACGTCGCCCTGTCGCGCGTACAGTTCCGGCGCAATCGCCATGTGGCCGAGTTTCGCGAACCGGCGGCAGATGTCTTTGATGTGCTCGTGGACGCCGAAAATTTCCTGCACAACCAGCGCGACGGGAAAATTCGAGCCGGTCGCGGGCATCGCTCGGTACGCCGGAATCTCTCCATCACCCGCCGGAATCTTCACCTCGCCGGCGACGAGTCCGTTGGTATCGGTAGTAATCACCGTCTGCGCGGCGACCGGCTGCACCGCGGCGGCGAACCCGACCGCCAGCGACGTGACCATAAACGCGCGTCGGTCGAACTCAGTCTTGGGAAGGATGCTGGTGATGTCCTCGTAAATTTCTTTCATTTGTTTAAGCTCCTGCTGAAGAATGTAGGGACACTTTAACGCAACTGTGAAAAGCGAAGAAAGTCTTTTACAATTTTTTACGAGTCGCCCAAGCGACGCTTGACACGCCGCCCCGGTTCCGTAGAAGGTACACCGCAGGCACTACACCGCTGAAGACCAACTTCCGAGGAACAATTAATGAAAGCTGCTTTGCTCACCTTCTTCGCGCTCGTCCTGTGCGCGTCGGCGGCGCGGGCGCAGGAGCGACCGCAGGCGTATACCGGCGCGACAATTATTCCCGTCTCCGGCCCAGTCATTACGGACGGCGTGCTCGTCGTCCACCGCGGCAAGATCGTCGCCGTCGGCGCGAAGGGTTCGACCAACATTCCCGGTGACGCGCAAACGAACGACGCCTCCGGCAAGTTCGTGATGCCCGGCCTCGTCGATACGCACAGTCACATCGGCGGCGGAGCGGGCGGCGACGCTTCAGCGCCGATTCAGCCGGACGTGCGCATCCTCGATTCGATCAACGTCCGCGATTCGGGTCTGCAACGCGCGCAGGCCGGCGGCATCACGACCGTGAACGTGATGCCCGGCTCCGGCCATTTGCTGAGCGGGCAGACGCTCTATCTGAAAGTCAAAGATGGCCGAGTCGTCGATGACCTGTTGATTAAAGACGCGAAGGGGATCATCGCCGGCGGCATCAAGATGGCGAACGGAACCAACTCGCTACGCCCCGCCGCACCTGGCCCGTTTCCGGGGACGCGCGCCAAGTCCGCCGCCCTCGTGCGCGAACAATTCGTGAAGGCCCAGGACTACCGCGAGAAAGTCCGCCGCGCCGGCACCGACGCGAGCAAACTGCCGCCGCGCGACCTCGCCATGGAGGCGCTTGTCGAAGCCCTCGAAGGCCGCCGCACCATCCACTTTCACACGCACCGCCACGACGATATTTTGACGGCGCTCCGACTCGCAAAAGAGTTTAATTTCCGCGTGGTGCTGCAACACGTTTCGGAGGCGTGGAAGGTGGCCGACGAGATTGCGAAGGCGAAGGCTCCGGCGTCGATCATCATCATCGACAGTCCGGGCGGGAAGTTGGAGACGACCGACATCAGCTTCACGAACGGCGCGGCGCTCGAACGCGCCGGAGCGTTGGTCGGCTTTCACACCGATGACTACATCACCGACTCGCGTTTCTTTCTGCGCTCGGCGGCGCTCGCGGTGCGCGCCGGCATGTCGCGCGACCGCGCCCTCTACGCGATGACGATGGCGGGCGCGACGATGCTCGACTTACAGACCCGCATCGGCACGCTTGAGACCGGCAAGGACGCAGACTTCATCGTGCTCTCCGGCGACCCGCTCAGCGTGTACAGCAAAGTGCTGGAGACCTATGTCGAGGGCGTCAAAGTTTTCGACCGCAATAACCCGCAGGATCGACTCTTCGCCGTCGGTGGCTATGGCGCGGGGCGCGACCAGCACGCACACTTCGACTGCTTCGACGGCGACAACGCGGAGGGTCAGCGATGATGAATTCGATGAAAATCTTCCGACTTATAACTTTCAGCCGGTGCGTTCTGCTGCTGCTGTCGCCGCTGCTGGCGGCGGGGAATACGGCGCGCGTCTTCGCGCAGATCGCGGTGCGCGGCGAGACCGTGCATACGATGGCCGGCGCCCCCGTTCGCGACGGCGTGGTGCTGATTCGCGGCGGCAAGATCGAGCGCGTCGGAGCGTCGAGTGAAGTAACGATTCCGACGAACTACAAAACAATTACCGCCAAAGTCGTCACACCGGGGTTGGTCGACGCGCGCTCGGTCATCGGACTCGCCGGCTATCTCAATCAACCGCACGATCAGATGCAACTCGAACGCTCAGCCCCGATGCAGCCGGAACTGCGCGCCATCGACGGCTACGACGCGCGCGAGAAATTAATCGAGTATGTGCGGGGTTTCGGCGTCACCACGATTCATACCGGACACGGCCCCGGCGCGCTTATCTCCGGCCAGACAATGATCATCAAGACCGTCGGCAACAACGTCGACGAGGCCGCCATCAACCCGGATGCGATGCTCGCCGTGACGCTCGGCGAGGGCGCCCTCGGTCAGGCCGGAAAGCCGCCGGGTACGCGCTCGAAGTCCGTCGCGATGCTGCGCGCCGAGTTGATTAAAGCGAAGGAGTACGAGGCAAAGCAGCGCACCGCGAAGGAGGATCAAAAGCCGTCGCGCGATTTGCGGATGGAGACGCTGGCGCGGGTCATCCGGCGCGAGATGCCGCTTCTGGTCAACGTTCACAGGGCGCACGACATCGTGGCGACGTTGCGACTCGCGACCGAATTCAACATCAAAATCGTCCTCGACGGCGCCGCCGAGGCGTACTTGGTTGCGGATCAGATCAAGGCGGCGGGCGTCCCCGTGATCGTCCACGCGACGATGTATCGTGCGGCCGGCGAGGCGGAGAACCTGAGCATGGAGACGGCGGCGACGCTGCGTAAAGCCGGCATCCCCGTCGCGCTGCAAAGTGGCTACGAAAGCTACGTGCCGAAGACGCGCGTCATCCTTTTCGAGGCGGCGGTCGCGGCGGCCAACGGCCTCTCTTTCAACGACGCACTGGCGGCGGTGACGATTGACGCGGCGCGCATCATCGGCGTCGTCAACCGCGTCGGCTCGCTCGAAGCGGGCAAGGACGCCGACCTCGCCCTTTTCGATGGCGACCCCTTCGAGTACACGACGCACGTCACCGGCGTCATCATCAACGGGCAGTTGGTTAGTGAGACGGCGCGGTAGGTGTCCGCGAATTTATTTTCGCCCTGATCACTCGGTTGCAGTCGCGTACAAAACTTCGTCGTGTCGTCCCCGCCAACTATCCCGGTGAAACGCGGGCAAAAAAAAGGATGACAACTTGTCATCCCTTTTCATCTTCCCCAATGACCAGTCGGGGGCGATTCACTTTACCAACCTTTTACCAGCACTTCCTTTGCTGTGACCCTCTAAGCCGCGCACGTGACCTGAGAATCACGCTTGCGAGGCCGCCGTCACCTGTTGACAGGCCGCGGCTTGACTCACGCGGCGAAGTGATTGCTGCTACTCTGCGACCAGATCGAAGGAGTCTGCGCCGGGGAGTAAAGATCGTCGGCGCTGCTGCGCTCTAAGCGGGCGCCGCGCCGGCTCTTCCTGACCGCCAGCGAATATTCGATGGAATCAAAGAGCGCCTCGGTCGCGCGAGACACTTGATCCTGAAAAATGCTGGTCGCCAACATGAACATTAACCATGCACCAGTTAACGCAATAAATGAATAAGCCAAGTATTCCATCACTAACCTCCTCAAGACCGGTTATGCTCCCGTGTCGTTGACCATACCTACGATTTCAAAAGCAATTTGGATTTGCTTCAAACACCCAAGCGCATTCATCTGCCTTGCCCTGTAACGACATTCTTAAACGTGCAAATCTTCCAAAAGATGATTCACATCCTTTATCAGGCGAAAAACCCAGATGGGCGCTGTCTTTCAATGATTGGCTTGATTTTGTTGCTGTTGATGCAGCCCGAGTTGGTTTCCGCTTCGTGCCGCTTTATCAACTTTTGTTTCACTTTTCTTTGCGTTCAACCCAGGACGCGCGAATTCGGTTAATCACCGCAAGCCATCGTCAAATAACTTCACGCCTGCTACGGGGGGTGCCCGAATTTCGCTCTCACTCAATAACGCGGATTCTGGACGTGAATTGAATCAACAATTTTTCGCTCGCTTCACAATTCTATAAAAAGGTCGTTGATTGATCGGGGAGGCATGGATTTTTTGCTCACGCTGGTGTCGATTTGATGTTGAGCCGCTCGCAAAGAGGAAGCGGGACGCAGTGACGGCGAGTTCACAGTTCCGTCGGCGATGGGTGTTTTTGAAAGCGTGAAATGTTAAGGCTGACCTGGCGGGCGGGGTGCGAATGGAAGTCACGCTGAGACTCCACGGCGTAAGGTGATGCGGTGCAATATGGCGCGGTCGATTGAAACTTCCGTCAGTTAATTACGCGCAGATCGCGCTCGCTGACGATCCGCCACCTGCCGTCGGTGCTCTGCCAGCGCAACTCCTGTAGCACCTGGCCGCGCCGTTCCCGCCGGCCCTCCTTAATCGTGTACTGTTTGCGAAAAATCATCGTAGCGGTGCGCCCGTCCGAGCTAAGCTTGACCTCCGGGGTGCCGGCACTGATGTCGACCTTGTCCGCCCGACCGAAGACGCGCATCTTCTCGGCCCGCACGGCGTCGCGCGAAGCGTTGCGCGACCTGTAGAAAGTGCCGAGCCTCTGATTGTAGAGTTTCATCTGCCCACTGACGTCGCGCGCATTGGTCGCCCTGATCCACTCGTCGAACGCGCCGCGCAGCGCGGCCTGCGACTTGTCCGATGGCGCGGGCACAACTTCCTTCGTCGGAGTTTCGCCACGCGTCGCGCACTGACCGCGTGCATCGCCCGGCGACGGCGTCCGGCGCGCATCGCTCGCGCCCTCATCGGTGACAGGCGACGTTGTTCCGCTCGCGGCGGGCGTCGCGGTTGCCGAAGATTGCGGCGCTACTGTTGTTCCCACGATTTCTCTGTTGGCAGTGGTGGAGCCATCCTCAGACGCAACGCCTGCGGAGGACGCATCAACTACGGGACTTCGTTCCGCCCTCGATTTTTTGTACGACAGCACCGTCAGACC
>JACDEG010000444.1 GCA_013816505.1 Pyrinomonadaceae bacterium
AGAACATTGAGCCGGCGGGCGCAGCCCGCCTCTAAACGATCACGGAAACTTTTAATTTAACGCCATTGCCCTTTTACCCCGTTCCCCGTTTTCCCCGAAAGGTGTTTTATGAACCACATTCGCTATTCCGTTGCTGCGTGTCAGACCGATCAGCCGAATCCGGTCGAGCGGCGTGAGATGCGCCGCAACACCGACCGCATCTGCGCGATGATTGATTCGGCGGTGGCGGGCAGCGCGCCATTCTTGCCGGTGCGTCTCGTCGTCTTTCCGGAGTTCGCACACGCCGCGCCGGTCTTCGCGACCTCCGACGAGTTGATTAAAAAATTGGCCGTCGAGATTCCGAACGAGCACACCGAGCGTTTGGAGCAAAAGGCGCGCGAGCACAACATCTACGTCCAGACCGGCTCGATGCTTGAGGTTGATAAGCGTTGGCAGGGCGCGCTCTTCAACACCACATGCCTGATTGGCCCCGCAGGCGTGCTGTCCAAGTATCGCAAGGTGAACACGTGGATTCCTTACGAAGTTCACACCAGCCCGCACGACATCGAAGGCTACGACGAGCCGCTGTTTCCCGTCGCCGACACGCCCATCGGTCGCATCGGTTGCGCGATCTGTTACGACTGGCTGTTTCCGGAAGTGTTGCGCCAGCTTGCGTCGAACGGCGCAGAGATTCTGGTGCGCGTCTCGGCATACATGGACCCGTGGGGCGCGACCGCGCCGATGGATTGGTGGACAATCATCAACCGCGCCCGTGCGATTGAGAACACGGCTTATGTGGTCGCGGCGAATCAGGGCGCGAGTTTGAAACATTACCCGCCGTATTCCTGGCCGGGCGGGAGTCAGGTAATTGATTTCGAGGGTCGCATTCTCGCCGACGCCTCGCCGGGGCCGGGCGAGCGGATTGTCGTTGCGCCAATTGATATTTCGTCGCTGCGCCACGAACGCGCGGCGCGGCGCGGCCATCACACGCTCGCGCACCTGCGCACCGAAGCGTACCCGGTTTACCGGGAGCGCCAGTATCCGCCGGTGTTAGATGGCGAAAAGCACCTTTCCTACGAGCGCAACAACGATTTGATTGACGAAGCCAAGCGGAGATTCGATTCAGTTTGAGCTGAGGTTGGAGTTCTAAAATAACTCTCACTAAGTGTCAGCTAACCAGAGGTTCACACAGAGGCACAGAGGTCACACAGAGAACACAGAGAGTTGAATCCTTCTCTGTGTCCTCTGTGATTGTGATTCCTCTGTGTCTCTGTGTTAAATGCCTTAATGCCTTTCGTCTCCACCTGTTTTGTTTTATTCTGTGCGTCCAGTCAGTCTGTATCCTGTCCATCCTGAAAATCTGTCGCCGCTTGCAATAGTCAAGACGGCAACGCCTGACATTACGGTGGGCGCAAACGCGAACAACGTCTTACAGAAACATACTGAGGTTGACACGTGACGTTTCCGAGATCGAGCGGCATTCTTCTTCATCCGACTTCGCTGCCCGGCAAGTTCGGCATCGGTGACCTGGGCGACGAGGCTTACGCATTCGTCGATTTCCTCGCTGCCAGCAATCAGAGTCTGTGGCAGGTGTTGCCGCTTGGGCCCACCGGCTACGGCGATTCACCTTATCAATGCTTCTCCGCATTCGCCGGTAACGCGCTGCTCGTGAGCCCGGAACGCCTCGTCGCCGACGGCCTCCTCACGGCGGAAGACATTGCGCGCGTTCCAAAATCCCCCGCCGAGAAAATAGATTTCGGCAAAGTCATTGAGTACAAAAACGCGCTGCTGCGGAAAGCCTTCGAGCGTTTTAAGTCGACGACCAGTACCGAGTTACGCCAGGATTTCGAGACATTCAATCGGCACTCGGCGTCATGGCTCGACGACTACACGCTGTTCCGCGCGCTGAAGGACGCGAACGGCGGCGCGGTGTGGAACAAGTGGGACGTGTCGCTGGTCCGACGTGAGCCGGAAGCATTGGCCGCCGCACACCAACAGCATCGCGAGGCCGTCGAGGCGCACAAGTTCTATCAATACGTGTTCTTCAAACAGTGGTCGGCGCTGAAAGCGTATTGTCATCAACACGGCGTGCGGATCGTCGGCGACATTCCGATCTTCGTCGCGCACGATTCGGCGGACGTGTGGGTTAATCCGTTCCAATTCAAACTCGACGATATGGGCGACCCACTCGTGGTCGCGGGTGTGCCACCGGACTACTTCAGCGCGACCGGCCAATTGTGGGGCAATCCGATTTTCGATTGGGAACGGATGCGTGCCGACAATTTCCGCTGGTGGATCGAGCGTGTGAGTGCGACGTTCGCAACGGTCGACATTTTGCGCATTGACCATTTCCGTGGCTTCGCCGCGTGCTGGGAGATTCCCGGCAAAGACAAGACGGCGGAGCGCGGGGCATGGGTTCCCGCGCCCGGAAGGGAACTATTCACCGCGATCAAACAGGCGCTCGGTGAATTGCCGATCATCGCCGAGGACCTCGGCGTGATTACGCCGGACGTGGAATCTTTGCGCGACGACTTCGGATTCCCCGGCATGCGAATCCTTCAGTTTTCGTTCGGCGGTGACCCGAAGAATGACAACCTGCCGCATAACTACGTACCGAACGTCGTCGTCTACACCGGAACGCACGACAACGATACCGCCGTTGGCTGGTTCAAATCGGAGGCGGGCGCCGGCTCGACGCGCGATGCGAAGCAGGTCGAGCGCGAGCGCAAGTTTTGTTTGAAGTATCTCAACAGTGTCGGCTCGCAGATTCACTGGGACTTCATCCGCGCCGTGCTCGCGTCGGTCGCCGACACCGCGATCATCCCGCTTCAGGACGTGCTCGGCCTCGGCACCGAAGCACGCATGAATCTCCCGGCGAGCACGTCGGGGAATTGGGCGTGGCGGTATCGGAGCAATGCTCTGACGGATAAGGTGCGCGACCGGCTCGGAGAGTTGACGGAGTTGTACGGCAGGAAGCCGACGTCGGAAGTGTGACCACAATTCCCGGTTCGGCGCCCAAGATAGATGCGCGTTGGAAAACAGAGTTATATCGTCGGGAGTGCGGGCATCCTGCCCGTTAGCTCGCCGCAGGCTAGCTAACCGACGTTTCGCTGTCATTCAATGATGAATGATCGCGCGAGCCTTATTCGCGCTCATGGCGGGCAAGATGCCCGCGCCTCCGGCACCGCAAGCATGTATAAAACTACAACTCCGACGCGATTCGCTCTGCTCCTCGTCGCTCTCGCCCTCAGCTTTTCACTGTGCGCGGCGCAAACCACTCCCGAAGTCTCTAAAGTCGAACCACCGAATTGGTGGCCGGGTCATTCGATCAATCCGGTGCGCGTGCTGATTCGTGGTCGTAACTTAACGGGCGCGCGGGTCGAAGCGGTCGGCGTCGGGTTACAGACCGGACTGACGCGCGTTAACGCGGCGGGGACGTACGTCTTCGTCGACGTGATGATTGACTCGCGGGCGACACCAGGCGCGCGCCGCCTGCGGATCACGTCGCCGGCAGGCACGACCGAGGCAGTGTTTGAAATCACCGCGCCGCTCGTACGCGCCGGACGCTTTCAGGGGTTCTCGAACGACGACGTGATGTATCTCATCATGCCCGACCGCTTCAGCGATGGCGATGCGAAGAACAACGACCCGCCGCAGTCGCGCGGACTCTTCGACCGGACGAAGGCGCGCTTTTACCACGGCGGCGACTTTCGCGGCATCATCAACCGCTTGCCGTATCTGAAAGATTTGGGCGTCACCGCGCTGTGGCTCAATCCGTGGTACGACAATGTGAATCACCTCAACGAAAAAGAGATGTACTCGGATGTCGAGAATGGGCCGAAGCGACCGATCACCGATTATCACGGCTACGGCGCAATTGATTTCTACGGTGTCGAAGAACGTTTCGGAACGCTCGCCGAACTGCGCGAGTTGGTTGATAAAGCCCACGCCGTCGGCATCAAGATCATTCAGGATCAGGTCGCGAATCACTCCGGCCCGTATCATCCGTGGGTGAAAGATACGCCGACGCAGACGTGGTACAACGGCACGGAAGAGAATCATCTCGCCAACAGTTTTCAGACGTGGGCGCTGCACGACCCGAACGCGGCTTACAAAGAGTATCGCGAGACGATGGACGGCTGGTTCATCAACATCCTCCCCGACTTCAATCAGCGCGATGAAGAAACGACGCGCTATCACATTCAGAACACGTTGTGGTGGATCGGTGTGACCGGGCTCGACGCGATTCGACAGGACACTTGGCAGTACGTGCCCGATCACTTCTGGCATGATTGGATGAATGCGATCAAGCGTGAGTATCCGAACATGAACGTGGTCGGCGAAGTGTTGGACGGCGACCCGGCGCATGTCGCTTTCTTTCAGGGTGGACGACCCGGCCCCGACGGGATTGATTCGCGGCTCGACACGCTCTTCGACTTCCCGCTCTTCTATCCAATCCGCCGCGCCTTCGGCGAAGGCCAATCAATCAGGAGCGTCGCGCAGACGCTGGCGCAGGATCATCTCTACCCGAACCCCGACGTGCTGGTGACGCTGTTAGGGAATCATGACGTGTCGCGATTTATGAACGAGAAGGGCGCGACCGCCGCCGGGCTGAAGCTGGCGCAAGTGTTGATGATGACGACGCGCGGCGCGCCGCAGCTTTACTACGGCGACGAGATTGCAATCGGGGGCGGCAACGATCCCGACAACCGCCGCGACTTTCCCGGCGGCTTCCCTGGCGACCAACAGAACGCTTTCACCAGAGAAGGCCGCACGCCTGAACAGCAGCAAGTCTTCGAGCACGTGCGGCAACTCACGCGCACCCGCGCCGAGTTAGAACCTTTGCGCCGTGGGCAACTCGTCAATCTCTACATCGCCGAACAGCAATACGCCTACGCGCGCACGACACCACGCCAGACGGTGCTCATCGTCTTCAACAATGACACCAAGCCGGCCACCTTCGAGTTTGATGTGACGAGCGTCAGCCTTGAAAACAACGCGCGGCTCAACGACCGGCTCGGCATCATCAAGGACGAGACCAGAGTTGAAAACGGGATGATTAAAGTGACACTGCCGGCGCGCTCTGCGAGTATTTTGGCGGCGCGTTGAGGCGATTGAAGTAAACAACGACGTTCGTTTAGAGGCGGGCTACGCCCGCCGGTTGGTAACGTGATGAAACTATTCAAATCCCATGATGTGAATACCTTCCATTACGTCACGGCTGTCACCTTTAACCGCGTGCCTGTATTTCGTAGCGAAACCGCGCGCTCTTTTTTCATCGAGACGTTAGCCGAAACAAGAAATAAACATCCGTTCAAGCTAATTGGCTACGTAATAATGCCAGACCACATATAGCTTTCCTAAATGATTTGTGTAGAAGGTGCATACC
>JACDEG010000045.1 GCA_013816505.1 Pyrinomonadaceae bacterium
CCGTAAACCTCCCCGGCGATCTGCGGGATGAAATTCTCGGCGACGCGATTACTGTCAATCAACTCGTCAATTGTTCGCCGGTCGTCGCGCCGCGCCGCGTCAACCAACAGCGCGAGCGAGTAAGCCGGACTTTTTTTGTAACCTTGCCACCACACATAACTGCCGACGACGAGTACGGCGAGTGCCGCGACCGCGACGAGCGCGACGAAAGCTAAGACCCTTCGCACGCCGCCCTTCCTGCCACCGCCGCCGCGTCGCCCTCCCCCCTGCTGATTGATGTCAATGACGATGCGGCTTCTGGTCTGGCGGCTCGTCGCTTCGGTCGCGGGCATAGGGTTAACCTTCCTCCACTTCTTCGACGCGGCAGCGCAAACGTCCGTCCGCGAGTTGCACGCGCAATCTCTCGCCGATCTTCACCGCACGCGTCGAGCGGACAAGATTTCCAAACTCGTCGTCGCTCACCAGCGCATATCCCCGACCAACCACGGCCAGCGGCGACAGTGCGTCGAGCGTCGCGGCCATCACAGACAATCGGCGGCGAGCATTATCCAGCTTTACCATTGCCGCTCCGTCAAGCTTTGCGCGCGTGATCGTGAGACGCGCTCTTTCTCCCGCCACACGGGTCGCGGTGTGCGCCGGGGACAGACGGCATGCGGCGCGATCAAGACGTCTGCGCGCATTCTCCGCAGCGCGCGTCATCAATTTCTCCAGCGCCTGCGCGCCCTCGTCGGCACGACCGCGCGCCGCGCGCAGACTCGTTCGCACTTCATCAAAGCCCGGCGACATCGCCGCCTCCTGCACGCGCGTCCTCTCGTTTACTAAGCGGAACCTTACTCCACGCACGAGGTCGCGCGTTAAAGTCTCGACGTAAGCGGTAATTTCGTCCTCGCGTGCGGCGACCAGTTCGGCGGCGGCGGTCGGCGTCGCGGCGCGCAGATCGGCGGCGAAGTCCGCGATGGTGAAATCCGTCTCGTGCCCGACTGCCGAGATTACCGGAATCTGCGATGCGCGAATCGCCCGCGCGACTTCCTCTTCGTTGAACGCCCACAAGTCTTCCGTCGAGCCGCCGCCGCGCCCGACGATAATGGCGTCAATCATCTCTTCGCGGCGCGACTCCGCGAGCGCGCGGCGATGATGCTCATTGAGCGATTCGATGGCGCGCGCAATCTCCGCTCCAGCGCCTGCACCCTGCACGCGCGCCGGGGCGAAGAGAATGTTGACGGTGCGCGTGCGTCTGGTGATCGCACGGATGATGTCTTGGATGGCCGCGCCTGAAGGTGATGTCACCACGCCGATGCGTCGCGGCAGCAGAGGCAGCGGCCTCTTCAACTCTTCGGCGAACAAGCCTTCCGCCGCGAGCCGGTCGCGCAACTGCTCGAACGCGACGCGCAACGCGCCCGCACCGACCGGGTCGAGTGCTTCGACCATCAACTGATATTCACCGCGCGGTTCGTAAACCGTGAGCCGCCCGCGCGCGCGCACCAGCAGACCGTCGGACGGGCGGAAGCGGATGCGACCGTTGACGCCGCGGAAGCAGGTCGCGCGTAGTTGCGCGCTCGCGTCCATGATCGTGAAGTACCAGTGGCCCGACGACGCGTGCGCTTTGAAGTTGGAAATCTCGCCCTCGACCCACACCGACGCGAAGCGGTTTTCGAGCGCGCCCCGCACCTGCGCTGTGAGTTCAGACACCGACAACGGACGCCGCTCTACGTCATCGAACAGTGACATCAATAACGGACGAGTCATATAAACAGTAAGGCAAAAGTAAAAAGGGAACAGGCAAAAGTGGAAGCCACCGAGGAACAGATGTTAGATGCTGGATGTCAGATGTTGGCACCCCCACTGGCGTGTCTTGACTAACATCTGGCGTCTCACATCCATCATCTACTTCATTCATCCTTCATCCCGAAAACCTTTTGCTGAGGTGCTTAGTGGGTGAAGGATGAATGATGGATTGCGAAAAGTAAACCGCACGTTTAAGGGGTGATGGTGACGGTCGGGCTGAGACGCACGAACGCGCCGTCACGCTCGACGCGAACGCGGACGCGGGCCTCGCGCGTGTCATCACCGCCGCCCCCGCCACCGTGCCCCGCCGCGTTCGATGCGTAGGTGATCGTGTATGCAGTGCGGAGTTGCGCGACGACATCATCATAGGCGCGCTGCAACTGTTCGAGGCGCGTGATCGGGTAATATGCGCCACCGGAGACTTGCGCCAGTTTGCGACCCTCTTCCTCGGCGCGTGAGGTCAGCGTCAGAAAGCGCGTGCGCACCGGATCGAGCGTCTTCGTCGGCGCGGCCACGCTGTCGGCGGGGATCAAGCCCGAAGGAATGTAGAGCGGGTAGAATAGCGCGCCCGATTCCACCGCCGCTTCGAGCACTTCGGGGAACGGGATGAAGGACTTGTTATCGTCGCCGTCGGAGAGGATAACCACCGCCGCGCGCTCGCCCCGTAGCGGCTTCAACGTGTTGACCAGCACGTAAGCGAGCGCGTCGTAGAGCGCCGTCCCGCCGCCCGCGTCGATCTTCTTAATGCGTTCGTTGAGCAGCGCGCGGTCGGTTGTAAACTCAGAAACAAGTTGCACGTCGTCGCGGAAGCTGATAATCGCGATGCGATCCTCAGAACTGACCGTGTTGAGAAAGGCGAGCGCGGCCTTTCTGATGACGTCGAGCCGCTCGCCGACGCTCCCCGACACGTCGAGCAGCAGTACGAGATTGAAGGGCGCGCTCGCCGGCGCGACGCTTGTCACGGCGCGCGGCTCGCCATTCTCGAAGACCACGAAATCCTTCTCCTTCAATCCGCTGATGGCGCGACCATTACGGTCGGTGACGCTCGCGTTGAAGCGTGCGAAGCCCTGCTGTTCGGGTGACGCGGCGAGTGTCGATGATTGAGGCTGCGCCGATTGATTCTGGTTGCGCGTCGCGAACGCCGGCCCGCCGCTCTTTGACGGCGGCAGCGTGCGCGTGTAGTCACCGACGAGGCGCGGCGCGGCGCGGCGAATCGCCTCGATCAAATCTTCGTCGCCGCTGCGGATGATGGCGCGCGCGCCCTCGGTCAACGGACGCTCGCGCAGATCGGACGGGACCATCTCCGGGTCAGAGACGCCGAACAGCATGACGCCGCGCTCGGTCGTCAGATCAAGTCGGATCAACGCTTCCGATTTGGCTTTCTTGTCGCCGAACCGCCCGGAGATTTCGTAGGCGTTACCGCGCTTTTCTTTGACCGGCGGCAACTCGACCTCGCTGAAGAAGCGCGGGCGGCTCGCCGTCCAACGGAAATTGTACTTCAGTGCTTCGAGCGGCACGTCGGCGCGGATGGTGCCGGTGTCGGTCGTCACTTCGGCTGACTCGACGTTGCCGACGATGTCGACCGCGCCGCCGTCGGTCACGATTTTCACGCGCGCACGCGGCGGCACACGCACCACCAAATCGATGCGGTCGCGGTCGAGTGTGTCACCGCCGCCGTTGCCGTTACGACCGCGGCCATTGTCGATGCGCGGGCCGCGCGGGGGCACGTCGATGTTGACCCACGCGCCGTCCACGACCGCCGTCACATCCCGCTCGCCGATTGGGGCGCCGGGCGATTCGGCGCGGAGCGAGACGTTCTTCCGCTGTTCGTCTGACGCCGTGACGGCCACGCGGCCGTTCGTGTTTCTGATTGTGACTTCGACCTTTTCCGGCGTGGCTAACTCGCGCTCGAAACCCTGCGCCGGAACTGCGCGCGCTGAACCGCACAGTGCGGCGAGAAGCAGCACCATGACTGACATTTTTTTTGGGAAACGAGAGACGCGCGCGGAAGTGTGCGCGGCGCAGTGGCGTTGGAGCATAACGCTTGAATCTTGCCTGTTGAGCGCGCCGGCGGTCAAGCGCACGCTGCTGCTGGAAACTCGCGGAAGCCATCTGCTACCATTCGCAGACCCGCCGCCGAAAATTATTGTTGATCAGGGATGGTCATATGATCTTGAAAACTAAAACGAAAAACGCGCCGTGTCTACAGCTCGCGCTATTCATCGTCACGACCTTAACGACCGGTGGCACGCTGTCCTCAGGCTGTGTGCTCAATGAAGCCCCGTCGACTTCGACCGCAGCCGCCGACACGCAGGCGCAATCCGCCGCCGCCAAACGTCCCTCCCCATCGCCTGCGACGAGCATTGTCAGAGAGCCGGCGGCGAATCCGGAGCAATCCATCACACCAACTCCGAACTCGACCCCAACCCCGGATTCAGTCGCAACTTCAGTCGAGACTTCGACCCCATCTTCGACTTCAATCGTCCGCCCGCTGCTTTTAAGTGGACAGCAGCCGTCCATCGAGGACGCGACGAGTTCCATATTTTCGGCGGCGGCGGCACAGAACCGTGCACGGCGGGGCGACCTCACGTGGACATTCGGCGGACGGGCGCAACGCGGCTGGAACATCTACGTGCCGTTGCTCTGCCAACTTGTCGGTACGGAGAAAGATGCCGACACAAGCGATTTTGCGATTTCGCTTGCGCGCTGGCAAAACGCCGCCGGCTTAGCGGCCAGCGGCGTGCTTGATGATGGGACGCTGTTGCGCATCATCGCGGGATGGCAAGCGAGCCGCCCGAAAGATTTGAGCAACGCGCAACCGGAGCAACTCGTCACCGCGCCGGCCTCTGACTTCTACGACCCGACACGCGCGCCCGAACTGCGGCAGGTGGAGCGGCAGACCTACGAAGCTTATCGCCGGATGGTCGCCGCAGCGGTCGCCGACCGCTCGCTCGGCCTCGCCGCCTCGCCAGACGGTAACGAGTTGGCGGCGGGCGAAAAGAATTTGAAGATCATCTCCGCGTTCCGCTCGAAAGAGTATCAACAGCAACTACGACGACAGTTCCCCAACTCCGGACGCGCGGCGTTGGCCGTCAACAGTCCACACTTTTCGGGGCGCGCCCTTGACCTCTACGTCGGCGGCGAACCCGTCGAAGCCAATGACGCGAACCGCGCCCTCCAGACGCAGACGCCTGTCTACCGCTGGCTCGTCAAGAACGCCGCGCGCTTCGGCTTCCATCCTTACTTCTATGAACCCTGGCACTGGGAGTACCGTCCGCAGTAGCGCGGCCCGAAGTGTCGCAACCGATTTCCCATTACCGCCTGGGTGACAGTCGCTTTGACAACTACCGCCGCGCGACGAGCGGCCGCGTCCGCCCGTCGGTGAGCGCGCGACCCTGCTTGATGCTGTCGACGCTGACGGCATAGATGGCGCGGCGACCGACGCGCGCGCGCATCCGTTCGAGCGTCCGGTCATCCACCTCTGACGCGTCGACGCCGTGGGTCGTCAGTTCGTCACGCAGGCGCGCGACCGTGTTCGTGCCCCGCTTGTACACATCCGGGTACAGGTAAAGCACGCCCTCTTCGACCACCTCCGTGTCATAGCTGATGTCGACCGGCAGCGTCACGTCCAACTTCGCGGCGAGCATGCGGCTGCCGCGTTTGGCGCGCTCAATCTCGCGAAGCGAGACCGGCCACGAGTAGGCCGCGTTGATCTTTTCGGCGAGGTCGTAGAGGTCTGAGCGGAGCATGCGGACGCAGCCGTGCGAGACGAGGCTGCCGAGGTCGTTGACACTCTTTGCCTGGTGAATCAGGTAGCCGCCGCCGAGCGGGATTTTCAGCTTGCCGAGCGGGTTGCGCGGGTCGCTCGCCTTAATCTCCTTGCCCGGCGAGATGCCCGCCATTTCGGTCACCCACTCGCTGTCGGGCGGAATCCACGACGGGTTCCAAATGACCTCCGTCACCTCGCGCTCGCCGATGTAGATCGGATAATCCTTCTGGCCGACACCGATGGGGTAGCTCTTCACCTCTTTACCAGCCTGCCACAGCGTCAATTGAAACGCCGGGACATTGACCGTCATCTCGATTTCCAACTGACCCTCTTGCAGCGTCGTCCGCTCGATCCTTCCGCCGGTCAGCCGGTCGGTGCGCGCCGACTCGAACCGCGAGTCTTGAAACATATCGCCCCTGCTTTGCTGCGTCCCGCCCGCAACGCCTGTCAGCGTGATCGGAGATGAAATTAAAATAATGATGATAGCGATAATAAAGCCTTTACTTCTCATACCAATTGATCTCTTCTCTCCTGTTTTAGAACATCGCGGCGACGCGCACCGTGCCGACCAGTTAATTCTCATGGCGTTTTGTTGAATCGACGCCACGCGTCAGATATAGATTGTGGGGGAGTAGTTGGTGCTCAGTCAGCGCGGAATGGTTGTCCGCGCGATGATTATGCCAGATTCGTGTGATCGGCGAAGATGAGGAGCAGTGAGATTTAGATTTGACACAGAGACGATGGTTTAGGATTTAACACAGAGACACAGAGGATTCACCGAGCACACGGAAGAAATGCACTTTTTTGAGATAAATATTTTTTCGAGATGCCTGTATTTCTTTGTGCGCTCTACCGTGACTCTGTGTTAAATCTCGACTCTCACAAACCCCAAACCCCACTCGACAAGGACGCGCGCCACGACTGAGACGATTACGGCGCGGAGCTTTTCGGCTTCGTCGGTGGCGACTGTTGCGCTTCGCGTTCGGCGGTCCAGGGCGGTACGATGCGGTTGAAGCGCGCGTAAGCGACCGACTGGCCGAGGTGCTCGCGCATCCCCAACGCGAGGCGGAAGAAGGCTTCGCGAACGACGGTGTTGCGGCCTGAATAGGTCACGGTCTTGTCCCAGTCGGCGTCGGGGGTGTTCGTCGCGGCCTGCCGCACATGCGCGAGCGATTGTTTAAGCAGCTCGACGACCTGCGCCTTGTCAGTGATCTTCTCCATCTCGCGCCCGACGCCGGCGGGCGGCTTGATGCCGAGGAACTGCGTGAAGTTGAAGTTCGACCCGGCCATGTGCGTGTAGACTTCGCTCACCGAACGAACGCCATCCATCGGGCGCCACGTGAACTTCTCTGCCGGCATCGCCTCGGCCAGACTGACCAGTTTCTTTTCAAGATTATCCATCTCCTTGAGAAAGTCGGCGCGGTAGGACGGCGCGCTCGCCGGCGCGGACCTCATCGGTGGCGTCGTCGTCGCTGCCGGTTGCTGAGCGCGCACCGCGGCGGCGCAGATGACGATGAACAGTGACGCGACGGATAGTGATGTGACGAAGAGTGATGCGACGATCAAGACTTTCGAGAAATATCGTTTCATGCTTTCCTCCTCTAACGTGGGGTATCGACGACGCGAGCGGCGCGGACTGAACTGTCGGCGCTAACGCACTTCGCCTGAAAAGTACCAGAAGTATGCCGCCTGAAAGATGCCGATCAGAAGACCAATCACGGCACCGCAGAGTTCGATGGTTTTAAGGTGCTGCTGCGCGACTGAGAGCACTAATTCTTCGAGCTTCTCGACCGGGTAGGTTGAGACCTTGCGGCGCACGATGCCGCCGACATCGAACTCATTGATGGCGACCGGAAGCCGCTCGCGCGCAGCGGAAGTGATGCGCTCGGTCAGCGCCGCCGACGCACGGCGCACCGTCGCTTCGGGGATGTGGTCGGAGATGCGTCCGATGGGCGCGACCAGCAATCGCTCGACCTGTGCGCTGAGAACGGCGTTGATGGCGCACGCCGTCTCTTCGCGTGCGAGCACGGATAGCAGTCCTTTGGCGAGAAAATTTTTGAGCCGCTCGGCAGAGTCAGGGCTGGCGTGTTCGAGGATCGCGCGCAAAGAGTGCGGGCGCACCCGCGCGAGCGCGTCCGCGGCGTAGGCCGAGACGGTGTTCGTTAGTTCCGGGCTGCGCGCCAGCACGAGGACGCGCGACGCGACCTGCTCCTTAATCATCATCAGCTTGTCCGGCGCGATCTGTCCGACCAATTCATTGATGGGCCGCGCCAGTACACCGTCAATCGTCGCGTCGAGAAAGCTCTCCGCCTCCTGCTCGAACGCCTCGCCGCGCAGAAATTCGTTGACGCGGCGCGGCAGTGTCTTGTCCACCATTTCGTCAACTTCGCGGTGGATGCGGTCGCGCGACACGAAGATTTTTTTGAAGAACGAGAGCTGGCCGTAGTATTCATCGACTTCGCGTTTGATGAGCGCGCCGATCTGCGTGCGTGTCTTCGGGTTGGTCGCGATGTCGGCGAGGTGCTGCACGATGGGCGGCACCTGCGCGTCGATCCGCTCTTTGATAATCGCCACTGCCTCGGGCGTGAACATGTCGGCGAGCGTCGCGCGGCTGCCGGCCAGTTCGTCAAGCCGGGCGCTGACGAAGTCGCGCACCTTCGCCTCGAAGCCCGCTTCGGTGACGACGCCGCGAAACCGCTCCTCGACGAAATCAAGCGCCTGCGCGAACGCCTCTTCGCCGACTGTCTCGCCGAGTCGATGCGCAAGGATTTCGTCAACCCGGCGGTCGACGAAATCATTGACGGCGGCGATTGTTTCTTCACTCTTCAAAACATCGGCGACATACTCCCCAACGCGCAGTTGCAGCGCGGCGACGGCTTCGAGCACTGGCGCGCGCACCGCACGCGGAAGCGCCTCGATAAACGACGGATAGGGCATGCCGAGCATTTCGTCGGTGTAGGAATTAACCAGACTCTCGACCTTGCGTTGAAGGAAGCCCTGCTCAAAGAGGGCGCTGACGACCGTCTCTTGCGAGACCAGTTCGTTGCCGACGGCGTTGCCGATAGTCTGCGCCAGGCGCTCGCGGTGGCGCGGGATCATGCCCTGCGGCCAGACCGTGATCCCAAACATTTGGACCGGGCGTCGCGGGCGGAAGAGCATCCTGATCGCGAGCCACGCCGCGCCGTACCCGTGCACGGTGGCGATGACGACAATCGCCACGATCAGAATTATTTTGTACGTCTGGCTGTCGATGGCTTTGCGCCCCTCTGGCGAACCCGGCGTAAGAATTCTTGGGAACGGGAAAGATGCTAAACGCAGGGGACGAAGCGAGTCAACACAATTGCGCGAGGCGGGGTCGAAGTCGGAGCCACACCGCATTTGCCCGGTGCCCGGCCCGCTTGATTTGTCGGCCCGGCAAGTTTCATAATCCGTGACTGAGGTGAACCCCTGTGAGCGAAAACCTGACCCGACAACTTCCTGACGACACCGTGCAGCGCATCCTCGCCCTTCTCACATCAATTAACTCGCGCCTCGTGTCGCTCGAAGGCAAAGTCGACGCGATAGACACCCGTCTGACGACGCTCGAAGAAAAAGTTGACCGGCGTCTGCAGGAGACGCGCCCCATCTGGGAGCAGTTGCTAAGTCATGTGGAAGACATCAAGACGGAGTTGACGCGCCAAGGCACTCGCATTGACAACATCGAGACAGAGTTGATCCGCCATGGCACCCGCCTCGACAGCATTGGGATGGAAATGCGCGCCGGCTTCGAAGTAATCGAGCAGAAGTTGAACGTGATGTCGGAAGATGTGCTGTCTGTGCACACCAAACAAAAGTCGCTTGAATCTTCGGTGTGGCGTTGGTTGTAAACCACAATTCTCATTGTGACGTAAAACACAAAAGGCGAAGACTCGCTGCCTCCGCCCTACTCACTGTTAGTTAAGAACCAGAATACCTTATACTGGCTGCTGAACAAGAGCTAAATTCTTCAACTTCGCGACTTTTTCCAGAAAAGGCTCAAACTCTTCAGGACGATGCCAATGCGCACTGCCACGCTCCCGCATTCTTGCTATCGCGTCATCAACAGCCTTCAGCCAAACGGCATTCATCTTCGGCGATTCAAGTAAATCAGAGATGTCTAAATAACCGCTTTCAGCGTTCATCGTTTCTGCTAATCTTTCAGCCAGCGGTTCGGCTCCTTTGATTTCTTGCAGAGCTGCCAGCAAAGGTTCGCTCATGCTGAGGAACACCCAATTCGCGCCTTGCCAGTCTTGGCCTTGTGCTCCATCAATGATATACGACATCTTACCCTCCATCACGAACAAAGATAATCTGCCTGCCTCTTTTGTCCGTGTCCGTCAAAGTATCAACAGATCTCTTTAGAGCTTCACCATCAGTTTTGTTCAATCGTCCGAAATCCAGAATAACATCGCCTTTGAGGAAGTGGCGCTTGATGTTCTTCAACACTTGATCGAGCCTGAAAGCAGGCTTACCATCGTGCCCTATTGACATAGGCGACACAACATCCCAATAGTTTCCACTTTCGTCTGTAAACTCAAGCCCGCGATCCTTATAACGTTGAAGTTTTAAGCCGTGAGTTTCTTCGGCAGTAAGTCCGGCTTCACCTTCATGCGGTAAGAGTCCTCTGTCTGGATCATCGCCAAGCTCTCGAATGCGTTGCTTCTGCTCAGGCGTGTAAGGACGCCCCTTGTAGTCCACATCCGGCACTCTTCCTGCCGCCATCTGGAATGGTCGTGCTCTGAGCGCATCCTCATCAATTGGTATTCTCATCCTCACGCCGTTCGTCGTGACAACTTCTGGCGCACTTGCTGGCGGGCGGGGTAACTTGTTGCTGACTCCGTCCACTCCGGCTTGCACTACATCGTCCACTTTGCCCGCGATCTTCGGCGCTGCTTTCGCTGATGCTCCGCCAATCAGTGCCGCTACGCCATCCACACCAAGCTGAGCTGTGAGCTTCGCAAACTCCCTTGCTGCTGCATCCAACTCTGACGGACTCTTGGCCTCAGCACACGCCTTCAAAAAATCATCCCACTTGACGAGCGTCTGCAAACCCTCGTGCACGGCTAACCCTGCGCCTGCCACGCCGAGCATTCCTCGTGCGGGCGTCTTCGCCAGCATGCCCACTGCACCTGCGACACCGACGAGAGTGGCAATCCGCTCAGGCGTCGCCTGCTCACCCAGCGCAGCCTTCAACTCCGGCGTCATGTATTTCTCATAAGACAAGCCGATGGCTCGCGTCATCCGCTCCTGCATCCGTGCTCCCGTCACGGGCTGCGTACCGACTCGCGTCACCTGCAAGGCTTGGTCTGTATAAGTGTCTAGCACGTGCTGTTGGAATTCCGGCGAAAGCGTGAACCAGTAGCCTTTGACCGGCTTACCATTGGCTTGTGGAATCAGCTGCGGATCAACCCAATTACCCTTCCGCTCGCCATTGATGTCCATCCGCTCCATCTTCCGCAAGTCTGCGGCGACTTCCTCCAGAGCGGCACGGCTGACCGGAATGCCGTTGTGTGAGAAGACACGTTCGGCAATCTTATAGGCTAGGTCACGTCGGTCAAGTCGCTCTTTGCCGGGCGGTAACATGAAAGCTAAAGCCACCTGGGTCGGCTGTCGCTCTTGAAGGCGCGCGTTGAGGTGCTGCAAGGTTGCGCCTTCTTGTGTCCCCTGCGGCGATGAATTAGAGGATGGCTTAGGTTGTGTGTCTTGCGCGGGTACTTGTGTGAGAGCATTTTGCGCGATTGTGCCGACGCTGGTGAGGACGCCTTGAATGCCCATTGTGTATGTCTCCTATGTGGACATGATCTATCAATTACGGTTATTGGCAGGTTTGTGAACTGTTACGTGCTTCAGCAAAACCATTTCGTTTAACATTTGCTTTGTATTCTTTTGTCGCGCAACTGGCAAGCACCGAACGCCGGACTTCAGCCGCCCCGCGCCGATAGCGACAACCTGCGATGCCACCCTTCAAGGTTGATGAAAGGCAAGCGGCGCGGGGTCGGCTGGAAGGACTTGTTAGACGCGGGTTAGACTAAATGCCGCTCATCTCAACATTGTACGGGCCGTTGAAACTCTTGTTCGGCTCGAGAATCATTCGCTTGCAGGAATAATCGAGGATCACCTTAAACCGACGGAATATCTCACCGCCAATAACTCCGTCATTTTCCTCGCTCGCGCCCGCGCCTTGGGTATCCTGCGAAAGTCCGACCGGCGGATTGTCAAAGACCAATCGCCCTAACTGCACGGCTTTGACACGCCCGACAAGAAGTCTCTGTTCGCCGCCTGCCCCGTTATTGCTGCTTTGACCCGTTTTCAATAAGGCTTCCACCAATTTCTCTTTCCTAACAAGCGGGCTATTAATAACAAACGTGCCGTCTGCTCCTGTATCCACTTCCAACTTGGCTTCGACGGGAGGGCGTCCTTCCAGAATGATTTTTGTGCTTACAAGGGGAGTTCTTCCTACGGCGAGTAAAAGCGGAATAACCTCGCCTTTACCGGAGTAGGTGTAGGTTCGCGGGTTATACAGATTCATAAATTTGTTCTGATAATCAATCTCTACGACAAATTGATTGATGAAGTCACAGCCGATTATTCCATCAAATTCAAAACCGGGCGGTATGCTGAACGGAAATGAAGCAACCAATAGGTTAGAAATTTCCGCGCCCTGAACGCTCAACGAAACGCCTTTCGTAAAAGAGCCTTGGACTGAGCCGCCCGTCGCATTGCCTTGAAATCGTCCTTGCGTTTTCAACCCCAATTCCGCTGCTCGCTGTGAACTGATGGCGGAGGCGGACGCGCCCGTGTCAAAGATGAACTTTAGCGGCTTTGAATTATTAACCCTGACCTGCATCCGAATAATGTTGTTGTCAATGTCAAGCGGGATTTTCAATGCGGCGCCCGAATTAAATCTAACCGTTGGTACAGCCTGCTGAGACTTCCGCGCAGACGTGCCTTTTCTCGGCTGCTGAGCGTTCGTATGCAAAGGTTCTGTAAGAACCAGAAGCACCAAAACCCAAATGCTAAAAAATACTATTCGCATAGAATGTCTCATTCGCTCATCCTCTCATTACTGCTAGAAAATAAGAAGCGTCTAACATTAAATAGGCCGCTGCCGCCGGTAGTTTGCCGCCCATCGAGCCTTATCGCGCTCGAAAATTTCGTGTCTTCACTTGCGCGGGGTTCTTCACATGAGCGACTCTTGAGTGTTACTTTACCGCGTCGCGCGGTAACGCATAATTTGATTGAATGAATTTTAATCCGCTCTGATGAACTTTCGGTGACGCGCGATTTTAACCGTCCTCAATCATTTCCAACAGACAGGAGCGCACCGGTCTTGCCAGCACACGACTCGACAGAATCATTCGACAAGCACCCATCTCTCATCATCAGAGAACTGCACCCGTTCAATGCCGGGCCGCCGCCCGAATTGCTGCGCCGCGCGTTCATCACGCCGCAGGAACTTTTCTTTGTGCGGAACCACGCGCCCGTCCCGGCAATCGACGCGGCGGACTACCGACTGCCGGTGAAGGGTCTGGCACAGAACGCCCTCAGCCTTTCGCTCGACGAGTTGCGGCGCTTCCCGAAACACGAAGTGATGGCGACCCTGCAATGCGCCGGCAACAGGCGCGACGTGATGACGGCGATCCGGCCAGTCTCCGGCGAACTCCCATGGGGCGCGGAGGCGATTAGCAACGCGATCTGGGGCGGGGCGCGTCTGCGCGACATTCTGGACGCCGCGCGCGTCGAAGGCGAAGCGCGGCACGTTGCTTTTCTCGGCCTTGATGAGATTAAGAAGAAGGGCGCGCGGTTCGGCTTCGGCGGGTCGATTCCAATCGAGAAGGCGCTTAGCCCGGAGGTCATCCTGGCCTATGAGATGAACGGCGAGGCGCTCGCGCCGGTTCACGGCGGGCCGTTGCGCGTCGTGGTGCCCGGCTACATCGGCGCGCGCAGCGTCAAGTGGATTGGCGAGGTGACGCTGCAAACTGATCCTTCGGACAACTACTATCAAGCCCGCTCGTACAAGCTCTTTCCGCCGCAGACCACAGTCGACGACGCCGATTGGGAGCGCGGCTTGATGCTCGGCGAATTGTCGGTTAATTCGTTTATCACTTCGCCGGTAGAGGGCGCGGTTGTCGAGGACGGGACAATCGCGGTGCAGGGCTATGCGACGGCGGGCGGCAACCGGCGCGTCGAACGTGTCGACCTCTCGATTGACGGAGGGGCGACGTGGACCACGGCGACGCTCGACGACGATGCAGATGCGACACAGTCGTGGGCGTGGCGCTTCTGGGAGGCACAGTTGGATTTACCGACCGGCGCACATACTGTTGTCGCCCGCGCGTGGGATTCAGCCGCCAACACGCAGCCCGCCGACGCCAGCACCATCTGGAACTTCAAAGGCTACATGAACAACGCTTGGCCCCGCGTCACCTTCAAAGTGCGATAGAGGGGAATCATTGTTAAGGGTCAAAATTTCACATCAGACACAGAGTTCACGAAGATAAGGAATCAACCCTCCGTGTGACGATTGTGCTTGTCGCGTGAACCCGCCTCTCACCACACCCGCCTTCACATAGTTCGGCAGTTGGAACGTCACTTGCCCACGCCCATCGCGAGGCCTGGGCGTTCGCCCGCGTGCGCGAAGCTTGGCAATAAACGGAAGGTGGTCAGCCCGATGACAACGCGGTCGCTGACGTGGAGGCGCGTCGCGGCGGCCTCCGGCTTGGGGCGCGTGGCAATGATGGGGACACCGGGAGTTGTCCCGGCGGTGTTGGCGGTGACGTTGTGGAGCCGCAGGGTCAGCCGTTCGTAGGCGCCGACGAAGTGAATCTCTTCGATAACACCGATGGTCAACCGGCGACATCCGACGGGCAACGCTCCGGTCTGACTCAGGCAGACCTCTTCCGGGCGGAAGACGAGTTTAACCGCCTGCCCATCGCGGAACCGCGCCGCCTCTTCGGGCGCTGCAATCGTCACCGCGCCGACCTCGACGGAGCGATTGACGACAGTGCCGGGCAGCAGGTTGGCGGCGCCGAGGAACGTCGCGACGTACTCCGTCTCCGGGCGGTCGTAAATCTCTTCGGGCGTCCCGATCTGTTCAAGTCGCCCGGCGTTCAGCACAGCGATGCGGTCACCGAGTTCCAGCGCCTCTTCCTGGTCGTGCGTGATAAAGATAGCGGGCACGTTGACCTGCCGGAGCAGCGCGCGGATTTCACGCCGGAGTCGGACGCGGGTCTGCGCGTCGAGCGCGCCGAACGGTTCGTCGAACAGTAGCACCTGCGGCTTGTAGGCCAGCGTGCGGGCGATGGCGACGCGCTGCTGCTGCCCGCCAGAGAGTTGCGCCGGGAATTTCTTGCGGTGCTCTTCGAGGCGCACCAGCGTCAGCAAATTGTCGACCGACTCTTTAATCTCGCGGCGCGGGCGGCGGCGGATGCGCAGCCCGTAAGCGACGTTCTTCTCGACCGTCATGCGCGGGAACAGCGCGTAGGATTGGAAGATAACGCCGACGCCACGCTCGCGCGCCGGCAGGTCAGTCACATCCTTGCCATGCAGCATGACGCGCCCCGCGTCCGGCTGCTCCAGCCCGGCGATGATTCTGAGAATCGTCGTCTTGCCGCTGCCCGACGCGCCGAGCAGCACCAGCGATTCGCCCTCGGCGACATCGAAGCTGATGTCCTCCAGGACACGCGCGCCGCGAAAGCTCTTACTCAGGTTGCGCACGCACGCCGTAGACTCCTGCCTCCGGCTCGCGGTCGACTCGAACGTTCTCTCTGCGTCGTGGACGGCCTCCACTATTCGGGACTGCATAACCGCACACCTCAATCCTTGGTTCACGTTCGTCAACAACAGAAACGTCGTCACTATAGCTTATTGCAGTTGGATGCGGCCAAAGCTTCAGCACACCTGCGTATCCTGACTAACATCCAGCATCTGACATCTGTTCCTCGGTGGCTGTTACTTTTGCCTTTTGCCTTCCTACTTAACTCTCGCCTCAATGCATATCATGGCTCCGTTTTCTGAAAAACTCCATTGCCAGCAGGATCACGAAAGAGACGGCGGCGAGCGCGGCGGCGATGGAGTAGGCACCGACGTTATTGCGGTCGTCGAGCGAGCGGTAGATGAATAGCGTCGCGGTCTCGGTCAATCCGCTGACCCCGCCACTGACGACCAGCACCGCGCCGAACTCGCCAATTGAACGCGCGAAGGTGAGCGACACACCGTAGAGTAGTCCCCATCGGATCGATGGCAGCGTGATGTGGCGAAAGGCCTGCCACGGCGTCGCGCCCATGGTGTACGCGGCGTGCTCCTGCTCGGTGCCGGCCTGCGCCAGTACCGGCATCACTTCGCGGACGACGAACGGCAGCGAGACGAACGCCGTCGCGAGCAGCATCCCCGGCCACGCGAAAACCATCTTCAGGTCGAGCGCATCAGAGAGCGGCGTCAACCATCCCGCGCGTCCGAACAGCAGCAGCACCATCAACCCGGCGATGACCGGCGAGACGGCGAACGGCAGATCGACCAGCCCGTTGACGAACCGCTTGCCCCAAAAGTCGTCGCGCACCAGCACCCACGCGACGCACGTCCCGAAGACCGTATTGACGAGCGTCGCGCCGACGCTTAAGGCAAGTGTCAGCTTCAGCGCGCTCAGTGCATCGGGCGATGTCACCTGCTCCCAAAACAGTCCGAAGCCGCCCGCAAATGCTCCCCAGACAATCGCGGCCAGCGGGCCGACCAACAGCACCGCCGCGTACAGCACCGCGATGGCAATCAGCGTCACCTCGACAAAGCCGAGACGCGCCGTTTTACCGCGCTGCGTCGCCATTTCAGGGCGCGCCGTTTCATAATGCGACGTGTCAGGGAAAGGCATACTCGATGTCCCAACGTTTCTGCATCCAGTCGACAATCACGATCAACGTGAACGAAAGGGCGAGCAGCAGAATCGACATCGCGCTGGCGCCGCGCTGGTTGTACGATTCAAGCTGCCCGAAGACGTAGACCGGCGCGGTCAGCGTGCGTCCCGGAATGTTGCCCGCGACGATAATAATCGAGCCGAACTCGCCAAGCGCGCGCGCGAAGCTGAGCAGCGACCCGGTGACGACGGCAGGCGTAATCGCCGGCAGGATGATGCGGTGAAAGGTCGTCCACTTCGACGCGCCGATGGTGTAAGAGGCCTCTTCCTGCGCCTTGTCCAACTCCATCAGCACCGGCTGGACGGTACGCACCACGAACGGATACGTCACCAGCAGCAACGCCAGCACGATGCCCGGCGTCGCAAAGATGACCTGCACTCCGTTCGATTCGAGCCATGCGCCGAGCGTGCGTTGCGGGCCATAGAGCACGACCAGCATCACGCCGGTGACGAGCGTCGGGATGGCGAACGGCATGTCGATCATCGCGTTGAGCATCCCGCGGCCGGGGAAGTCGTAGCGCACCAGCACGTATGCGGTCAGTGTGCCCATCACCGAATTGATGACGGTCGTCAACACCGCCGTGATGAGCGTCAGACGGAGCGCGCTGAACGCGATGCCGTTGGTCAGGTCGCCCCAGAATGCCGCGAGGCCGTCGCCGAAGCCGCTCGCCAGAATCGCTGAGATCGGAAGTAGGATCATCAAGCCGAGGTAACCGACCGCCGCCGTGCGCAACCCCCAGCGGCCCCATGGCCGGCGGCGGATGGTCACGCCGCGGCGCGGACTCACTTTCGCCGGTTCCATCTTCGCCGTGTCGACGTTCATTTCGCGGTGTGCAACTCCTCAAAGACTTTGGTGTACGCGCCCCCCGGCCCGTAAATCTCTTTCGCGATTCTTCCCCATCCGCCGAGGAACTCGACCCCCCACAAATCTTCCACCGCCGGGAACTGCGCCCGAACTTCCTCCGCCACCTCTTGGTCGACCGGCCTCAAGCCGTACTTCGCGTACGCCCGCTGCGCTTCCTTCTCCCACAGGAAATTGATGAACCCCTCGGCCACCTCGCGCACGCCGTGCTGATCCACGTGCTGGTCGACCAGCGCCACCGGGTTCTCAATCAGGATCGTCGAACGCGGGGTGATATATTCGTACTTCTGCCCCGACTGCCGACCGACCAGCACCTCGTTCTCGTAGGTGACGGCCACATCTCCGACCCCCTTTTCGTAATTAGTGATCGACTCGCGCGCGCCCTTGTCCATGATCGAGACGTTGCGAAAGACGCTCTTCAGAAACTGGCGCGCCGCCGCTGGGTCGTCCTTCGCGACGCCGGCGAACCCGCGCAGCGCCGCCCCGTAGATGGCGTTGATGTTCCACTGCGCGCCGCCAGAGGTCTTCGGGTCGGGCGTCAACACGTTCAGCCCCCGCTTCGCCAAATCGGGCCAGTCGCGCACGCCTTTCGGGTTGCCGGGCCGCACCGCGATGACGACGATTGAGGTGCTGGCCATCCCGCGGTGCGGTTTCGCTTTCCAGTCGTGGGTGATGAGGCCGGCCTCGGCGATCCGCTCGACATCGGCTTCGAGCGACAGCGCGACCACATCGGCCTCGAAGCCGCCGACGACGGCGCGCGCCTGCGCACCGCTCGCCTGGTAGGACTCCTGAAACTCGACCTCCTGGCCGGTCTTTTCTTTCCAGTACTTCTGGAACGCCGGGAGGATGGCTTTGCCGTAGGCCTCGCGCGGCGTCGTGTAGGCGCCGAGGATCAATGTCACCTTCCCACTATTCGAGCCGGACGGCTGCCCGCCGCAACCTTGCGCCGCCGCCACCAACAGCAGGGCGAGTGCGAGCGCAGTTACCGACCGCAGACGTTTTATTCGTTCGGTCAGTTTTGCGCACATCAATTTGGTCTCCGTCTTAAGCAAAACGCTTTTACCTTATCACCCTACATTAATTGTCGAGGTTTGTAATTGTCGAGGTTTGTGTTGTATTCGCGTTCTTACGTGACGACGGTTTCCGAAGACGCACTTCTCAGCACCGACCCGATGATGTGGATGTCACCGGGGCGACTGCGGCCATCGTTCTGCCTCATGTAATACACATCGGTGCTGAAGAATTTGTTAAGCGACTTGGCCCACCCCGACCGCGAACCGATTGCGCGTCCAACTGTCGACGCTCCAGTCATAGAACACCTCGTCGGCCACGAAAAGGCGGAAGTCCGCGCCGCCGATCTTCACCGCCCGCTCGACCTGCAAGCGGTGGAGATACCGCGTCGAGTTGATCGGGGTGCCCGCCATCGCACCGCCACCGAGGACGGTGATAAGTAGCGCCGCACGCAACGACGCGCCGATTACTCGCGGGCTCATGACGCTTGCACGCCTTCACACAAAAAATAATCCTCTCGTGTTTTCGCTCAACCCGCTTCCGACTCAACCGGCGGATTATAAATTTCGCGCCGGGGGCATTTTACAGGTCGAACCAAAACCTGACCGTACGGCCAATATAACGGAGGGGTTGTACAGTATAACGACTGGCCGGGTCAAGGCTTTGCTTGCCGATGGGTTGTTAAAGAACTGGCTGTCGCGGATTGGGAAAGTGCCGCCGAATCTGCCGCGGCGGGGCGGGTCTTGTGACCCTCAATCGAAGCTGGCACGCTCCTCGGTCTGTGAGGTTGGGGCTGACTGAGTTTACACTTCAAAATGTTTGACTTTGTTCCGCGTCGAAGGTCGGTGTGTATAGCACAGCCGACCGTGTTTCGGGAAGTTTTTTCGCGCCTACAGCGTAATCGGTCAGTTACGTGAGCAGATTCAGTTTTTCAAGAACTGTCTATTTCAAATAGTAGTTGAGGGGTTGTGAGCTTTGGATTTGCGCTGATCTTGTCCA
>JACDEG010000046.1 GCA_013816505.1 Pyrinomonadaceae bacterium
GTTATCAATCTTCAGCATCTGATCAGTATGCTGGCTGAGACGATCTTTCTCAAAGAACTGGTGAGAGGGTTTTTATTACCTCCCCGATTCAGCTATTGAGCCTAATAGAATTGCTCTTGCTTGGTATGGGAAATCCAATTAGCTGTACACGGAGTGGAACGGGATGAAAGATAAATACTTGTTAATAGTTGGAATCACAGGGATTTTGCTGTGCTCACTAGTTACTTTGTCAGCGGCATCACCGGAATACTTATTCGATCTGTTAATCGGCACAATCATCGGATGGATACCATATGCTGTGACCATCCTAATGTTCGGGCCGCTTTACGATAAAGTTTCGAGAAGTTTTATTAACTCTGTAGCAGGTGGATTAACTATATATCTAATCATTGATCTGTTAGTGAGATACAAGGCACTTCATAATCCCACGTCTTCGACGGATGGAATTGCTATAGGGATGATACTAATCTTGTCCGCGATCATCATTCCGGTTGGAGCACTGATTACCAGATTGCTTTTAAGATTGGCAAATACAAATAAGTAAGGTGAATCCCGACCGCCAATATCAACGCAGGGCCGGCCAAATTACAAATCGCTGATAAGCGGGCGCACCCAACTTCGCATACGACGCGATTGACCATCTCACGGCGGCGACGCACCCGGACCTACCGAATGAGAGCTACACGTATGACGGCGTAGGCAACCGCACCCTATCGCACTGCGCGTCGGCCTACCAGTACCAACCCTTCAATCACGCTGTGACCATCGGCGCGACTTCGTACAGCTACGACTCAAACGGCAACCTCGTGTCGAAGACCGACTCTTCGGGCGCGTGGCAATATGTGTGGGATGCGGAGAACCGATTGGTGCAGGTGCGGCGTCCCGGCGGAGTAGTGGTCGGCTACAAGTACGACGCGCTGGGTCGCAGAATCGAGCAGAGCGGAGGCGGAGGGTGGCTGCGCTTCAGCTATGACGGTGCGGATGTGGTGGTGGATCGTGCAGGCTACGGCGCGCAGACGTTGGTGACGACCGAGTACACGAACGGGCTTGGCGTCGACGAGAAGCTCTCGCAGCGAATGAGCAGCGCGTTGGGCAGCCTGACGCTGTACTACGTGGCGGATCATCAGGGGAGCACGCGGGCATTGGTGAACGCGGCGGGCAACGTGGTGGAGCGGCAGCAGTACGATGCGTTCGGCAACAGCACGGGCAGTCTGCTGAGCCGATATGGCTACACGGGTCGAGAGCGCGACGCGCTGACCGGCCTCTACTACTATCGAGCGAGATGGTACGACTCACAACTAGGAAGGTTCATCAGTGAAGACCCGATTGGATTTGCGGGCGGGGTTAATTGGTATGCTTATGTCAGCAATAACCCTGTTAACTTCATTGACCCTCTGGGGCTGCAAGACCGCGCCGCGCCGCGAGGCACGCCCGCGCCACTCGGCCCGTTCCCGACTCCGGGGGAGTATCAGAAGATTGGTGACGAGTTCTTAAGACAGTTGGACGCACTCGACAAATTGACAGATTGGGATTGGATCAGGCGGGCGAGGCAGGGATTAGGCACTGACCCGACACCCGCTGATTTCGTCCCGCCGATAGCTGTGCCGCCGCTAGTGTCTCTAAC
This sequence comes from Pyrinomonadaceae bacterium, assembly GCA_013816505.1. Lineage (GTDB taxonomy): Bacteria > Acidobacteriota > Blastocatellia > Pyrinomonadales > Pyrinomonadaceae > JACDEG01. The sequence goes on from JACDEG010000046.1 coordinate 1,625, forward strand.
TTCACCAATTGCATGTGATCCAAACATATACAACGCTAACGACAGAAGGAAAATTAGAAAGATCGCAAGGGACACCGGCTTAACCCCGGATCAAGTAGGAGATGCCATTCACAAAGCTAAAAGGGATTTGTTCGGCGACACCAATCCAGACCTAGAGGTAAATAAAAATGGTGACATGCATCTGCCGGGTTCTGGGGATTTCGTAGGTAACATACGAGATTTTGTCACCGGCAACACAGGTCAGAGAGGACCAAGACACGGAAGAGGGGGACGTTAAGACTAAATGGCATCAAAGGGTAGTAAGCGCAGCAGTGCGACACTGCGTATTCACAGCCAAAAAATAGGGATTGATGAAATAACAGATGCGCTGAAGTTACAGCCAAGTAAAACTTTAATGATGGGGTCGAAGGTTGATCCTAATCATCCGAAAAGCTATGTCCGGCCAAGTAACCTTTGGTCTTTAGATAGCGGGCTGAGGCCATCACGGCCGCTTGAGGAGCATATTGCAAAGTTGGTCGAGGTGATTGAAGAGAAAATCACAGTTTTGATGAGTATGCGTAAGTCATGCGATATGGACATATTTTGCGGTTTCTCTTCAATGCATGGTCAGGGCAGCTTTGCCCTAAGTCATGAATTACTGAAAAGACTCACCGTGTTACCGATAAAAATCATTGTGGATTTATACCCTCCAGAATCTACAGCTTAGTGCAAGTCCGGCGCGGCAGCTTGGCCGTGAGCTACAAGTACGACGCGCTGGGTCGTCGCATCGAGCAGAGCGCCAGCGGAGGATGGCTGCGCTTCACATACGACGGTGCGGATGTGGTGGTGGACAGAGCGGGCTACGGCGCACAGACGTTGGTGACGACCGAGTACACGAATGGGCTGGGTGTCGATAACAAACTGGCACAGCGGACGAGCGTAACGGGCACGGGCGGCAGCGTGACGCTGTACTACGTAGCAGATCATCAAGGGAGCACGCGGGCGCTGGTGAACGCGGCGGGCAACGTGGTGGAGCGGCAAGAGTACGACAGCTTTGGCAACAGCACGGGCAGCTTACTCAGCCGCTATGGCTACACGGGTCGAGAGCCCGTTAGTACTTGCGGCGGCCTTTTTTGTCGCGCCCGATGTCACTAGGGCGGGGGAGTGCTCGGGGTTTCCCGCGACTATTACTCTTGCGTTCGCTCGATGAAGCTTATGGCAAAGCGGTGGCCCCGGTGTCGCCGGCGATGACGATGGTCAGATGATCGGGGCGGAAGTATTTGCGGATCGCGGCGTTGACCTGTTCGACGGTGGCCGCTTCGATGAGTTCGGCGAAGCGGTCGACGTAATCGGTTCCCAGTCCGTAAAACTCAGCGTTCCAGATCGCTTCGGCAATGCCGCCATTAGTCGACAGAGAGACTTTGAACGAGCCGATGGCGGAGGACTTTTCATCGGCCAACTCGTCGGCGCGAATGCCGTCGGCGACGTATTCGCGCATCACGTTCAGCGCAGAAGTAATTGCCTGCTCGATGTTCTGCGGGTTGACCGAGACGGCGACGTACCACGGCCCGGCGGCGAGCGAGGGCGCGCGGAAGCGCGAGCCGATGCCGTAGGTCAGACCCTCGCGGTCACGCACCTGAAGGCCGAGGCGCGAGGAGAGCGTCGATGCGCCGAGTGCGCCGTTAGCAAGCATCGCCGCGTAGTAGTCCGACGCGCTCCGACGTAGCGGCGCTGCGCAACCGAGCATCACGTCCACGTTGGCCTTCTCTTTGACCAGCACCACCTCGCGCCGCGCCGTGGCCTGCGGCTCCGGGTCGATCACCTCGATCTCGACACTCTGCGGCCCCGCGAAGTCGCCGAACAGTTCGCGGAACTGCCGCTCGACTTCAGTGCCCGACACGTCGCCGACGATTGAGAGGATCAACGAGCGCCCGCCGTAGCGCTCGTCGTAGAAGCGGCGCACATCTTCGACCGTGATGGAGTTGATGCTCTCAACGAGTCGGTCGCCCGGCGGCACGAAGAATGGATTCGACGAATCGAAGACGCATTGCGTCAGTCGCTCGTAAGCACGGAAGCGCGTGTCGGCTTGCTCCTCTTGAACCATCGCGATTGTTTGCTGCTTTAATTTTTCGAGTTCGTCAGCGGGGAACGACGGCGCGCGTAGCATCTCGGCCAGCGTCGCGAGGAGAAGCGGGAAATCTTCAGCCAGCGAGCGGCCATTGATCTCCACCGTCAACGTGTCGACATCGAAAGCGAGTTCGGCGCCGACCCGTTCAAGTTCGCCGGCCAGTTGCAACTTCGTCCGTTGCTTCGTCCCGCGCTCAAGCATCTCGGTGGTCAGTCGCGCGAGGCCGGGCTTGCCGCGCGGCTCGAAGTAGGAGCCGGCGCGCAGACTGCCGCGCATCGAGACGGTCGGCGTCGCCGTGTTCTCAAGTACCAGCAGCGTCGCCCCCGTCTCCAACTCTGTGCGCGTGACGCGCGCGGCGAAGTTCGCACGCCCGTGTGACGCGGGCGGGTTGGCACCGACCGCCGTCAATGACTTTTCACTTAACTTTTCATCGTACGGAAAAATCGCTGATTGCGGACCTGCACCTTGCGGTGCAGTATCCGGTGGCGTCGTCGTGTCGCTGTCGCGAAATGCCCGGCCTGAATTGTACGGCGCATCCTTAGTGGTCATTTGGTCAGACCTCCATTGCCGTTCGCATTGATGTTCGGGTTGCCGTTCGCATTCTCGTTCGCGTCAGCATGCTTCGGGATAAAGTGACCGACGGTGCGATTATCTTCGGTGAAGTAACGCCGCGCGACGCGCCGCACGTCGGCGGGTGTGACGCGCGCAATGTTGGCGGCATAGTCCTTGAAGAAGCGCCAGTCGGCGACCGCTTCGGCTTCGGACATCTGCGCCGCAATGTTGGCTGTGCCGTCGCGGTGGTAGGCCACATGCGCGACGATCTGTCGCTTCGCTTTGTCGACATCTGCGCCAGTCAGTCCCTCGTGCGCGACGCGCTGCAACTCAATCAGCGCGACCTCTTCGACCTCGCGCGGTTCGACGCCGGGCGTCACGGTGGCGTAGATATTGAATAATCCCGGATCGCGGAACTGATCGACGTTGGTGTGTACTTCGACGGCGAGTTCTCGCTCGACGAGCGCTTGATAGAGGCGGCTGGTGATGCCGTTCGAGAGTGCCGCCGACAACACGACGAGCGGGAAGATGTCGTTTTCAACGGGCGGGTCGAGCGCACGCGCAGCGAGGGCTTCGTTCGACAGCACGGTCAACTGGCCGAGCACCGCCGGGGTGTGAAAAGCGATCTGCACGAGCGCGAGTTCCCCGGCGCGCCGGACGATCAGACGGCGCTCGCCCTGCTGCGCGGGTTCGTCCGTGTAGACTTCCGGGATCGGCGCCGTGGCCGTCGGATGCGCGCCGAAATACTGATGAATAAGAGCGACCGCCTGGCCGCGATCAAAGTCGCCGACGAGAATCGCGGTCGCGTTGTCGGGCTGGTAAAAGGTGTCGTAAAAAGTCTTCAGCCGCGCGGTCGGCACATGCTCGACATCGGCGCGCCATCCGATGGTCGGGTGGTGGTACGGGTGCTCGCGAAACGCCGTCGCGTAAACCGCTTCGTCCAGAACCATCGAGGGTTCATTCTGACCGCGCTCAAGCTCGTTGCGTACGACCGTCATTTCCGATTGGCGGTCGGCGTCGGCGATGAACGAGTTGCGCATCCGGTCGGCCTCCAACACAATCGCCAACTCAAGCTTGTCCGAGGGCACGGTTTCGTAGTAGTTGGTGCGGTCGTACCACGTCGTCGCGTTGAAGTTGGCGCCGACCCTCTGGAGCGTCGCGGCGATTTGCGTATTCTTTTCGTTGTTGAAGGTCGGCGTCCCCTTGAACAGCATGTGTTCGAGCAGATGGGTCGCGCCGGTGTAACCGACCGCTTCGTTGCGCGAGCCGACGCGGTACAGCACGCAGAGGGTGGCGACCGGCGCGACGCGGTTTTCAACCAGTAACAACTTCATTCGGTTGGCTAAACGGTACTCGCGGATGCCGTCTGCCTCTGTGACGAACTCCACCCCGGCGGGCAATTGCTCGTGATTCATGTTTGCAGATTCTCCTAACGGTGATTGATGTCCCGCCCATCATAGCGGCCACGTTTGACTTGACAAGCTAAAGCGCTGCGTTTGAAGTCTTGCCGCGTGCGCGGAACATCTCCATCAACGCGAGTTCTTCGATCTCGTATTCGGGCTGTTGGCGGCGGATGCGGCGCTCGCGGCGCGGGCGAAATTCCTGGAGCGTGACGCCCTGTAGGTATTTCTCCAGCACCAGCGGGTGGACGTAGCAACTGCGGCACACAGTCGGCGTGTTGCCGAGCCGCTCCGCCACGCGCGTGACGGCTTTAACGAGATTGCGCTTCGCCGCCTTCTCGTCTTCGGCAGCCCCGATCTCAGCTAGTTCGGCGGCGGCCAGCAGCGTCCCGCCCCACGTGCGAAAGTCTTTTGCCGAAAACTCCGGCGTGGTTGCCGCCTTGATGTATTCGTTAACATCGCGCGGTGTGATGGCGCGCGCCTTGCCGTCCTCGCCGATGTACTGGAAGACGTGCTTGCCGCCGAGCGCTTTGATGTCGCGGACCAGCGTCGCCAGTTCGTCATCGACGATGATGCGCCGGTGGCGGATATGATGCTTGCCGACGAAGCTGAAGACGAGGCGGCCGCCACGCTTGATTTCGAGATGGTTGTTGCGCAGTGTCGTCACGCCGAAGGTCTTGTAACGCTTCACGCTTTCTTCCGATCCGACGCGGAAATAGAGATCATTAATCAGGCGCACGACCACCGCCAGCACGCGCTCGCGAGTCAGTCCTTCACGCGCGATGTCTTCGTTGGTGCGTCGCCGCAGATTGGCGAGGTGCTCGCCGAAGCGTTCGATCTTTTCGTACTTGCGGCGCTGCCGCCGCGCAGCGAACGATGGGTGATAGATGCGCTGCACGCGCTTACTCGTGTCGAGGCCGATGGCTTGCAGAGAGCTGCGCGCCGATGGCGAGATGCGCACCTCGCTCCACGCGGGCGGAATGACGAGCGACTTGATGCGCTCAAGCTGCGATTCGTCGGTGAGGCGTTGACCGTCCGCCGTCTCGTACCAGAAACCGCGCCGCTTCGAGCCGCGCCGTCGCCACCAACGGGCGCGCGCCCCGCGCGCCACGCCGCTGGTGACATCCTTGACCACCTCAGTTGGAGTGATTGAAACCACAGTGCTCGACACTTTTTTGGCGCCCCCTGTTATTCGTTCCAACAAGTTGCCATCATTGATTACGACCCGCGCATCGTGAAGCATAAGCTTTGCGAAAGTATCGCACGGAGAAGAACAGAGTTTCGGATTGCGGGCTACCGGCTTGCGGAAAGAAATGGGACGAGGCAATGGCCGGTCTTATGACTAATAAATGTGATGACCGATGAGGTGTCCGGCAGCGAGCGGAGGGGCCGACACTTTTCCCACGCGCCCGCGAACTCGAAAGTCGCAACCCCGAAGATTCAAACGACAGCGGAAGAGGCCGGCTGAGATTTCTCGACGGGGTTGTAGTAAAGGATGCGGTTGCAGCTATCGCAGATGATGATTTCGTTGCCGCGCCGAATTTGCGACATCACCTGCGGGCGGAGCGTCATCAGGCAGGCGGTGCAAGACCCCTGGCGCGCCTCGGCGACCGCGACGCCGTCGCGAATGCGGGAACTGATGCGGTGATAGAGCGCGCCGACCTGCTTCGGCAGACTCGCCATCAATCGCTCGCGCTCGGTGCGGAGATGGGCGAGGTCTTGAGTGCGCGTCACGGTCTGTGCTTCGAACGCCCGAAGCTTTTCTCCCATCTCGGCGCGCAACTTGGCGACTTCCGGCTCGTGCTGATGAATCTCCTGCTCGGCCCCTTCGAGGGCTTCCATCTGTTCGAGAATCTGCGTCTCCAGCGTCGAGATTTGTTTGCGTGCCGTGTCGACCTCGCGAATCGCGGCGGTGTAGGCCTTTTCGTTGGTCGAAGACATCAGATCGCGTTCGGCCTTCTCGGCATTGGTGCGTGTCAGCGCCAGATCAGCTTCGAGTTTCACGCGCTTCTCGCGGGCGGCGTCGCGTCGCGCTTCAATCGCCTTAAATTCAAAGGCGCGCTGATCGAACTCCTTTTCGATCTCGGCGCGCCGTTGTGGAATCGCATCCAACTCGTTCTTTATATGGCGGATATTTGTGTCAGTGTGCTGTAAAGCGATCAACTTCTCTAATTCCGCTTTCACTCAGTTACTCTCCTCGGAATATCAAAAAAGGGGAAGCGCACATCAATGAGCGCACAGCAATCACTTGTCATTCTCTTACATTATGAGAGGAGTGACAAGTGACCGGTACGCGGGCCGATCTGGCGCGCCCCTTGTCGGCGCCTCGTGGCGGTTATTTTTCGCCCGTCACCGCGATGACGATTTTTCCAAAGGTCGCGTTCGATTCGAGGCGTTCGTGGGCGGCGCGCACTTCGTCGATTGGGTAGACGCCGTCGATCACGGGGCGTAGCGTGCCGCGCGCGAGGAGCGGGATGACATGCGCGGCGAAGCGGCGGACGGCCTCGGCCTTTTCGACCGCCGTGCGCGAGCGCAGAACCGTCCCCGTGATCCGCAGACGTTTACGCATCACGAGGCCGAAGTCGAGCGGCGCGTGCGCCCCGCCGAGCGTCCCGACGAGCAGCAGCCGACCGCGCCGGGCGAGCGATTCGAGGTTAGCTGCCAAATACGACGCGCCGACGAGGTCGAGGACGACATCGACGCCCGCGCCGCCCGTCCATTCACGCACCGCGCTGGAAAATTTTTCGGGTGCGTCGCCAACCACACACGCTTCGTCGAGTCCGAAGGGGCGCGCCCGCTCGATTTTCTCAGCGGTGCGCGCCGTGCCGTAGACCGCGCCGGCCCCTGACGCCCGCGCGAGTTGAATCGCCGCCGTGCCGACGCCCGACCCGGCGGCGTGAATCAGCACGCGCTCGCCCATCTCCAGGTGCGCCTGCGTCAGCAGCGCGTCGTGCGCGGTGATGAAAACTTCGGGGACGGCGGCAGCCTCTTGATAGGTCAGGTTTGACGGCACTTCGGCAAGCGCGCTTTCAGGCACGACGACGTACTCGGCCTGAGCGCCGCCACCGGCGATGCCGAAGACGCGCTGCCCGACGCGCCACCCACGCACATCGCCGCCGACCTGCTCGACGTCGCCCGCAAACTCAAGGCCCGGAATTTCAGTTGGCACGCCCGGCGGCGCGGGATAGTGTCCACGCCGTTGCAGGATGTCGGCGCGGTTCAAGGCGGCCGCGTGGACGCGCACGCGCACGCGGTCACCGACTGCCTCCGGGCGCTCGACCTCGCCCACTTCCAACGCCTCGACGCCACCGTGACCGATGAATCTGACTGCTCGCATCATGCGTAGATCGTAAATCGTCAATCGAGAATCGTAAACCGGCGGGGATAAAAAATTGGCGTCGGGATTTTTACACTCCGATGCTCTATAATTTACAAACTATGAACGCGCAGCTAAACATCAAGGATCTATCTGAGTACGGATTACACATCGTGCCACCGTCAGATTCTTCCTACAACGAAATGATATGGGCACTTACGCAAGGTAAATCGGACGCAGCGGTCGAATCTCTCCGGCCTTACTCCGTTTTTGTAAAGAACGCGAGCGGCAAGCCAATTGTCGCCTGTCAGTTGAAATGGGAACTGGTGAAGCCAGATGGCAAAGTTCGCATAGTTCCATCCGGTTTTATTAGCATGGAGAGATTAACGCTACAGGGAGTTACCGGCACGGGTGATTACATCATTGACCCGAACGCGAGTTGGTTCTTTTCGCCCTCCATCATAAATGTGCCTCAGGGCGACAATCTCTTGCGCACGGGAGACACTACACAGACCTCGCTAAACGAGAGAGGGCGACGCATGCGATCCGAATACTTGCATAACGTTTCTGCCGAACTCGCTCAGTGTGCGAGCATTACCGTTTCAATCGATGGAGTGTTTTTCGCGGACGGCACCTTCGTGGGACCTGACAGCATGCACCTCTACGAGAGAGTGGTGACCTCACGCGACGCTAGGCGTGAGTTCCTTCAAGAATTGGAGCAGGAAGTCAAGCAGGGCAAGTCCGCTAAGGATGTGTTCAAGCGTGTGGAACATCTGTACCATAAGCCAAGTGGAAAAGTGCCCAATTTTACGACACCAGAGTTCTACGAGTGGTATAAACGTAGCGTCGCTGGAGAACTCCTCTCGGTAAGGAAGGTGGCGGGGGAGGAGTCCGCTTTGAAATCGGCCATAGCTCAAAATCAAACACCGTGGACGCACCTTAAATAGCTCGAACTCAAAGGTAAGTGAAGTGGCAGCGCAGGTGTACTCTCGAAATGTCGGGCTTAATTGTTCGAAGTTTATATCTTTGATGACAAAAGATACGCAGAGTAAAGGAAAGGTATGTGCATATGAAAGGCGGTATTCTTATCGTATTGCTTGCTGTTGCAGCAGGGCTAGCTATGACTACTGAGTTCACACAGAATCACAGGATCATGCAGGGCGCAGGTTCAAAACTTAACATAAAAGACCTTTCAGAGCATGGCCTCAAGATCATTGGCCCATCTGATCCTTCTTACGATAATGTGGCGTCCGCTTTGTTTCCAGAAACTCAATCTGCTGCGCTTCAAGCTCTTCGACCGTATTCCGTTATTTTGAAGAATACGAGCGACCGAATCATCATCGCTTGCAGGCTGAAGTGGGAGTTCACGGAGGCTAGTGGACGGGTCAAAACCGAACCTCGCGGCTTCATCACTTTTGGACCGTTTATGGGCTTGGGCGCAGCGAACACAGATCCGAACACTAATAGCAATATAATCAAATCGAATTCCACCTGGCTTTTTACTCCGTCCATCATGGATGTCCGGTACATGAAAACTGACGGAAGTGTTGGTGGAAACAACGCGGCGCGCATGCATGCCGAGTACCTTCAGACATTGGCTGCCAAGCTGGTGCAGTACACAAGCATTACGGTCTCACTTGATGGGGTGTTCTTTGATGACGGCACCTTCGTGGGTCCAGACGAAACCAACTTCTTTGCTTATGTCGAAGCTTTGCAAAAAGCGCGGCATGACGTGTTTCGCGAAGTAGAGAGCGGAATCAAGCAGGGCAAAATAGCTACCGAACTGCTCAACCATATAAGCAGACTAGCTGAAGCACCAGAAGTGCGGCTGAGTTCAGCCTCTACATCATCCGATTTTTACAACTTTCAGAGAAAGATAGTTGCTAAAGAGGTTCTTAAAGTAAGAAAAAAGGCCGGTAACGAGCAGGCAATCAAATTCTCTGTAGAGCAGATAAGCAAGCCGTGGCTTGATCTACGCAAAAGATAATGTGTTCAACTGTGTAACAGTATTAGCAGAGCAGCGAAGACGTTGAAAAGTTTGCCGTCAAGCAGCACACCTGGCTGTGAGGGTCCAAGGAAGGTATTACTCGATGAAGATGCATAAACTCACTGGATTCGCTGTAAGAGTCTCGTCTGGCAGAACTACCTATCGCAACTTGATTTTTCTGGTAGTGGTGGTGTTATTACTCGCCGCATCCTCCATAGGAGCCATCTCTTTGGCTCCTTTGATTGAGGATGTAAGATGCACAAATTCTGAGGGCGGCAATAACTGTAGTCTGGATGCAATAGATGATGGCAGGGGCACTTCTAGCACCGTTGTAGTTCAAGGAAATGCTTTGTGTGAAGTCTCTGACCCCCAGCGTGACGTACAGGTGTACATGTACGCTCCCACAAATTTGTGTCCGAACGTTACGAACGATGCTTTTTTAGAAGCATGCGGCTCAACAGGAGATCCAGGGCTGTGTGGTTTTGCAAGTGTGACATCAGGAATATACCCAAATGAAAGGACAACATATCAATTAGACGCACAAGACAATTGCGATGCTACTGGATTTGTCGGTCAGCCAGTATACTTTCCATGCCCGACACCGACACCAACGCCAACACCGCCCCCCTCAAGCTGTCCGCGAGGTTGCTTGTACACCAGCACCGGAGAATATTTCGTTGAAAACTATGACCCGTGCCGATACCCCGGCACCGGATGTCCGTCTGGCACTTACCATAATGGTTTTTACTGCTGCGTCTTCTGGTCACCGATTGTTATTGATGTTGCTGGCAACGGTTATAACATGGCGAACGCAGCGGGCGGCGTGAGCTTCGATGCGATAGGTGATAGGAGGCTGGCGCGCTTCGGCTGGACAGCCGCCAACTCTGATGATGCGTGGCTGGCGCTCGACCGCAACAACAACGGTACGATTGATAACGGCAAAGAGTTGTTTGGCAATTTCACCGAACAGCCGCCATCGTCAGAGATGAATGGCTTTCTTGCCCTTGCTGTGTTCGACAAGCCAGCGAACGGCGGCAACAGTGACGGCAAGATAAGCAGTCAAGATGCCATCTTTTCAAGCCTTCGTCTCTGGCAGGACACGAACCACAACGGCATCTCAGAGCCGAACGAACTACACACCTTGCCGGCGTTAGGAGTCGCTTCGATTGACCTCGATTACAAACAATCGAAGCGCACGGACGAGCACGGCAACCGGTTCTTATATCGTGCAAAGGTGAAAGACGTAAGCGGCGCGCACGTTGGAAGGTGGGCATGGGATGTATTTCCCGTAACCTGACAATAAGTAACGAAGGCCACATCACAAATGAACCGCCCGCCAGTCACAGACTGACGGGCGGTTTTGCTTTTATGGTTCAGGGTAGTAAATGATTTCTTCAATTCTATATGATACATAAAGTCTCTTACACCGGAGGCGGAAACGCTTGGCATGGACGACCCGACCCGCCCACTGATTATCATCAACGCCGCCGCTGCACATGCCCACCGCGCGTGGCCGATCATCCGCGACGCGCTTGCGCGCGGCCGTATCCGCTTCGATACGTGCGAGCCGGCGCAAGCCGGCGGGACGCGAGAACAGACGCGCGCGGGCCTCTGCGAAGGCTACCGAATTATTGCCGTCGTCGGCGGCGACGGGACATTGAGCGAAGCCGCGGCGGGGTTCTTTGAGAGTTGCGAGCAGACGGAGAACGATGCGACCCCGCGCCGCGTCGGTGAGGTTGAAGGCGGCAGCAAAAATGGCGGTCACAGCGGCGTCCTTAGTGATATCACTGACGGGGCCGCGCTCGCTATCCTGCCCGCCGGGACCGGCGACGACTTCGCGCGGGGACTCGCCGGCGCGCGCGAGCCGCTTGAGAATTGGGTGGAGCGTTTAATCAAATACTGTCGCCGCCCGGGCGCCGATTTGCTTGAAGGTTCACCGAACTTGCGCGTCGTCGACTTGCTGCACGCTGAGATTGGCGATGAAGAACCGCGACGCTTCATTTGTCTCAACGCCGCGACGCTCGGCATCGGCGCCGAAGTTGCGGAGCGCGTCGCGGCGCAGAATGGGGTCGTCAGAAAATTACCGGGTGAAGCGCGCTTCGCGGCGGCGGCCATCGGGGCACTCGCCGTGTGGCGCGAACGGCGCGTCCGCGTGCGCGTCGACGGCGCGGCAATCGAGTGCCGGACCAACATGCTCGCGGTGGTCAACGGGACGTACGCAGGCGGCGGAATGAACTTCGCGCCCGCCGCGCGACCAGACGACGGGGTGCTCGACGTGATGATGGCGTGCGGCGTCTCGCGGCTCGGCATCATGCGTGAGTTGACGCGCATCCACCGCGGCGGCCACCTCGCCAATCCGCGCGTCCGCGTCCTGCGGGGCACGCGCGTGCGGATCGAAGCGTTGGACACGACGGACGCGCTCGGCGTCGAGGCCGACGGTGACGTGCGCGGCACCACCCCTGTCGAGTTCCGCGTGATGCCGCGCGCGTTGCGCGTGATCTTTTGAGCACCAGTCGCGGGCGCGTCGCGTAAGGGTTGACTTGTTAAATTTCGATTCTTCAGGGCCGTAAAGAATCGACCCGACGATTCGTGAATCACATCTGGCGCGGACACCCGAACGCGGTTAAAATGCAGCTTCATCGCGTACGTCGCGCCGAGCCGGGAGGATGGTTGTCGGTGGTTTAGAAATACAGTTTGAAGATGTAGCCCGGTGAGGCTGTCACCGTATTTAATCCGTGTGCGAAAGTCGAAACGGTTTCGCATCCTGCCGCGTATACCCGACTCGGCGCAAACACCAAGTTCCAAAATTAGGCACCTCAAAACATAACTCCGCATGCTCGCTCCGAACACCCTTTTGCAGAACCGCTACTTGATCGTGCAGGCCATCGGGCAGGGCGGGATGGGTGCGGTCTATCAGGCGAAGGATCAACGCCTGCACAGCATCGTCGCGCTGAAAGAAACGCTTTTCGGCGACGAGCGGATGCGTCGCGCGTTCGAGCACGAGGCCGAGTTGCTCGCCAATCTGCATCACCCGGCGCTGCCAAACGTGACCGACCATTTCACCGAAGAGAACGGTCAGTTTCTGGTGATGCAGTTCATCGGTGGCGATGACTTGTCAGCGATGTTGCAGCGGCGCGGGGCCGCGTTCCCACCCGCGCAGGTGCAGGGGTGGGGCGACCAACTGCTCGACGTACTCGACTACCTGCACACGCAGCAACCGCCGATCATCCACCGCGACATCAAACCGCAGAATATCAAGCTCACGCCGCGCGGCCAGATCATCTTGTTAGACTTTGGATTGGCGAAGGGGACGCCGCTCCAAATCTCGCGTCCGTCGTCGAACTCGAGCATCTACGGTTACACGCCGAGCTACGCGCCGCTGGAGCAGATTCAGGGCACCGGCACCGACCCGCGCAGTGATTTGTATGCGCTGGCTGCAACCCTTCACCACTTGATGACGGGCGTCGCCCCGCCGGAGGCGTTGACACGCGCGACCTCAGTCCTCGGCGGTCAGCCCGACCCGCTGCGTCCCGCCCACGAAACAAACCCGCAAGTGCCTGCGGCGGTCGCGGCGGTGCTATACAACGCGATGGCGCAGAACCCGCAGCAACGCCCGCCGACCGCCGCCGCGATGCGTGACGCCCTGCGCGATGCGATGCAGAGCGCAGGCGGCAGCCTGCCGGCGACCGTCATCCAGCGGCAACCGACCGGGACGAAGCACGAACAGAATACGCTGCTCAGGCCAGGCCCTCTGAGTCTGCCGCCGTCGCAGCCGTCGCCGTCATCGCCACAACCACTGTCACCACAACCGCCGCTGCTTCCGTCGCAGTCGCCGATTGATTCATCCGCCGGGGGGGTCGGACAGGAGCAGCCGACGTCCACGCAACGGGTGCACGGCGCAGAGACCGGAGGCTTCGAGGCGACCCCGACGGTGCTGAGCCTTCAGTCCTTCAGCGGCGGTGCGAAACGTCGGCGCGGACGCCCAATCGCGGTGTTGCTGACGGCGCTGGTTGTGACCCTGGTGGGCGTCGCCGGGGGGCTGTACAAGTTCTTCGGGCCGGATCGCGCCGGGTCGTCGCCGCCGTTCCAGTCAATGAAAATCACACGGCTGGCGACGAACGGTAGGGCGACGGACGCCATCGTCTCGCCCGATGGCAAGTACGTTGTCTATGTTGTGGAAGAGGCAGGCCGACAAGGGTTGTGGGGGAAACAGATTGCAACTTCAAGCAATGTGCAGATCGTCGCACCGGCGGAGATCGAATACCAGGGGCTGACTTTTTCACGCGACGGGAATTACGTCTACTACGTCGCGTCCGAGGGTAACAGTCCGGCTGGCGCACTCTATCAAGTCCCGGCGTTGGGGGGCGCGGTGCGGAAACTCGTCGCCAACGTTAACGGCGCCGTCACCCTTGCACCCGACGGCCGGCGGATGGCTTTCATCAGCCGGCAGCCGAGTGGCGAGCAGGCGCTGATGATCGCCAACGCGGACGGCAACGTCGAGCGCAAATTGGCGACGCGAAAATACCCGGACTTCTTCCGCGAGCCAGCGTGGTCGCCCGATGGCGAAGTGATCGCCTGCGCCGCCGGGAGTTACGCCGGAGGCTTTTACATGAACGTCATCGAAGTGCGCGTGGCAGACGGCGCGGAGAAGCCGATCTCGGCGCGGAAGTGGTGGTCGGTCGGTCGGGTGGCGTGGCATTCCGACGGCAACGGGTTGGTCATCACTTCGCGGGATCAAGCGTCGGGGACGCCGAAGCAAATATCCTACCTCTCGTACCCGGCAGGTGAGGTGCGAAGAATTTCAAACGACCTGAGTGACTACGGCGGGGCAAGTCTGACGGCGGACTCGAGCCTTCTGGTCACCGTCCAGTCGGAACAAGTGTCGACCATCTGGATCGCGCCGCGCGCCGCGGAACCCTCATTGCGGACAGCGCGCGCCGGGCCTGTCGTCGACGTGAGCCGCGCCAAACAGATCACCTTCGGCAAGTACGACCAAGTTTCCGGCCTCTGTTGGGCATCGGGCGATAAGATCGTCTACACTTCGAACGCCAGCGGCAACTGGGACATCTGGGTGATGGAAGCCGACGGCGCGAACCAGAAACCACTGACCGTCAACGCGCAGAACAACCTCGACCCGTCCATCTCACCTGACGGGCGTTACATCGTCTTCGGGTCGAACCGCGCTGGCAGTTTCAACATCTGGCGGATGGATATCGACGGCGTCAATCAGAAGCAGTTGACGAACGGCGGCAGCGAGTGGTGGCCGTCCGTGTCGCCCGACGGCCGATGGGTGGTCTACACGTCAATCAGTTCGGGCAAGTGGACGCTGTGGAAGGTGCCGGCGGAAGGCGGCGACGCGGTGCGGCTAACGGATGAGTTTTCGGGGTGGCCGTCCGTGTCGCCCGATGGCAAGCTGATCGCCTGCTCGTACTGGGGCGGGCAGGGGGCATTCCAGCCGAAGCTGGCAACGATACCTTTCGATGGTGGGCCGCCGGTGAAAATTTTCGACATCCCGAACTACGAATTACAACTCGTTCACTGGGTCGACGACGGTCGCGCGCTGACATACCACGACGACCGCAGCGGCGTCTCAAACATTTGGAGCCAACCGGTTGACGGCGGCCCGCCGAAGCAGTTGACCGACTTCAAGTCCGAAAAGATTTTCGCTTACGATTGGTCGCCGGACGGAAGACAAGTCGCCAGCGCTCGCGGCATCTCGACGAGCGGCGTCGTTCTCATTAGCGCCGTCAAGTAACCGCGAACGAACTGTGCTTTTCCGCGTCGCCGTTACCGGAGTCTGCGCGACAGAGTGTAAGATACATCGCTGTCCAAACGTCCCTTCATGAGGCCGGTGCCGCCGGGTACTCGCTTTCCGCCGCCGAGGCTTTTTCCGCAACACCGAAATTAGTCCCCTACGGGAGGAGAAAACCACATGTCCCACTCACGCAAACTCGCCTTGACGATTCTTTTTGTCGTCGCCACGTTAATGTTTCCCAACGACGTCAGCGGCTCCAAACTTGACCTCGGCGGCGACCCGCCGCCGCCGCCGCCGCTCAGCTTCGACTTCGGCCAGACCATCGAAATCAGAGGAACGCTGTTCAACGACACCGATGTCACCCTGACGGATGAAAACCTGTTCCTCGATTTCATTAGTAACAGCCCCTCCTTCACGGCAAACGACGTGCTCATCAACTCTGATTTTATTTTGGAAGACGGCCAGGAGGCGGTCGGCCCGCTGTTCACCCTGACGCTTGGTGAGGGTGTGGCTGCTAGGTCTGCTTTCGCTTCCGACGAGTACGCGTTCACGATAGAAGTTTTCTACACCGGAAACGGCATCCGCAGTAACAGCCTCACGTTCATCGCCAGAAACGGCACATTGACTTCCACCATCCCTGAGCCGGCAACGATGATACTGCTTGGAACAGGAATAGCGGGTGTCGCGCTCAGAACTTATCGGCGGCGCAAAGGCTAAATCAAACCACGATAAACTCGTAAGGGATGAGGGCGGAGGGATGAGGGATGAATAAAAACCAGAACACAGAATAGACGTTATCGGAAATAACGATTTGGGCATGAAAATCTTGGGAAAAACGACTCTAAAACCTTATTTCCGATAACGTCTAATGCAGCACACTGCACACGGCAGGAAACAAGTCGACCCTGATCTTCCGTGTTCCGTATTCCTTAATTCATCCCTCATCCCTCATCCTTCATCCCTTAAAGGGCGGCTCGATCAGGAATTGATGAGAGCCATCGCTCGCCGCGTCACGTTCTCGACGTTGAACCCTAATTCGCGCAACGCGATGTCGCCGGGGGCGGACGCGCCGAAGCGGTCGAGGCACACCACGTCGCCGCGCCCGCCGACATACCTGTCCCATCCCAGACGCGCGCCCGCTTCAACGGCGAGCCGCGCCGTCACCGCAGACGGCAGGACGCGCTCGCGGTATTCATCTTCCTGCTCTTCAAACAACTCCCAGCACGGCATCGAAACGACACGCACGCCGACGCCTTCTTTCTGTAACGCCTCGCGCGCTTCGAGTGCGAGCGAGACTTCAGAACCGGTCGCGATCAAAATCAGGTCGGGCGTCGTCCCCGTTTTGTCACCTCCACCTGCGCCCTTTTTGCTTTCGGCTTCGGCGAGGATGTACGCGCCGCGCCGCGCGCCTTCCGCCGGAGCATACGCGCCTGTGCGGTCGATGAGCGGAACTTTCTGGCGCGTCAGAACCAGCGCGGTCGGGGCGTGGCGACGCAGGATGGCGGTGCGCCATGCCTCGCTTGTCTCATGCACGTCCGCCGGGCGAATGACGTACAGATGCGGAATCGCGCGCAGCCCAGCGAGTTGTTCGACAGGCTGGTGCGTCGGGCCGTCTTCGCCGAGGCCGATGGAGTCGTGCGTAAAGACATAGATGACCTGCACTTCCGAGAGCGCGGCGAGGCGAATCGCCGGCTTCATGTAATCGGAGAAGCACATGAACGTGCCGCCGTAAGGAATCAGCCCGCCGTTCAAACTCATGCCAGTCAGCGTCGCGCCCATCGCGTGCTCGCGGATGCCGAAGTGCAGAATCCGACCGTTGTACGATCCGTGCTGAAAGCTTCCTCCGTCCTTGATGTCGGTGTTGGTTGAAGGCCCTAAATCCGCCGAGCCGCCGACGAGCATCGGCATCACGGGCGCGAGCGCGTTGATGACCTCGCCGCTCGCGGCGCGCGTCGCCATCGCCTTCGCCCCCTCGAATTTCGGCAAGTGGTCTTCCCACCCGGCGGGCAGTTCGCCGCTCATCACCTGATGCCACGCCGCGCCGAGTTCTTCGTTTTCCTTTACATACTCGTCAACGAGCGCGTCCCACTCCGCTTCCATCTGTGCGCCGCGCTCAACTGATTCTCGAAAATGTTGGAGCGCCTCGTCGGGGATGAAGAAGGTTTTATCCTCCGGCCAGTTGAGCGCCTTCTTCGTCGCGCGCACCGCGTCGTCGCCGGGTGCATCACTGTGGGCTTTGCGCGTCCCGGCGGTCGGCATCCCGAAGCCGATCACAGTCTTCACGGAAATCAGCGACGGGCGATCCGTCACCTCCTGCGCTTCACGAATCGCTTTTTCAATCGCATCTAAATCGTTGCCGTCTTCGATTGTCAGAGTGTGCCAGCCGTAAGACTCAAAGCGCTGAGGCACGTTTTCCGAAAAGGCCAACTTCGTAAAGCCTTCGATGGTCACGTGATTGTCGTCGTAGAGGTAAATCAGATTGCCGAGTTTCAAATGGCCGGCAAGCGACGCAGCTTCCGAGGCGACGCCTTCCATCAAGTCTCCGTCGGAGACAATCGCGTAGATGTGTGAATTGATGAGCGAGAAGCCGGGGCGGTTGAACTTGTC
>JACDEG010000047.1 GCA_013816505.1 Pyrinomonadaceae bacterium
CATGCGCCGGTTCGTCAACACGAACTCCGATAACGGCGGCGTCCATATCAACTCCGGGATTCCGAACAAAGCCTTCTACAACCTCGCCATCAGTCTCGGCGGGCGGGCGTGGGAGCGCGCCGGGCGTGTCTGGTACACGACGCTGTGTAACGAGCTAAGCTCGAACTCGTCATTCCAGGAATGCGCGAGCAAGACCTACAAAGTCGCGCGCGACCTATACGGCGCGGCATTGGCGAGTAAGGTGCGCGATGCGTGGAAGGCGGTCGGGCTGAACATCTCGACACCGTTGCAGAAGAAGCCGGCGGTCAAGAAACCACCGCTCAAAGCGGACGGCGCGAAGGCCAAGACCAGCCGCGCGAAAAAGCCTGCGACGAGCCAATCGCCCGCCGCCTCTTAACCGGCTCGAACGTCAGATGCTAAGCTTGGGTGGTTTTATATCGAGCTGCGCGTTTATCCTGAGGTTGGGTGGTGAGGATCAAAAGATTTAACACAGATACACAGAGGTCACACAGAGGACACCGCTCAACTCTCTGTGCTCTTTGTGAATCCTCTGTGTCTCTGTGTGACGCCTGATGGCTGTCATCACACAAGAGACCTCAACGTAATTGCGCATTTCGATATCAATTAAATCTTCGACTGGAGGGTTCGACGATGAAGATCACCTTAAAGCGCTCCGGCGGGTTCGCGGGCCTGCCGAGTCAGCAGCAGACCATCGTGATTGACGCGGAAGAGTTATCGGCGGCGGAGGCGAAGGAACTGAAGCGGCTGGTCAAAGACGCACGCTTCTTCGATCAACCGCCGGCTTCGACGAAAGCGAATCGCGCGCGCGACGCTTATCAATACGAAGTGACAGTTGACGACGATCAACATCATCACACCGCGAGCGTCAGCGACGGCGCAATGCCCGACGATCTGGAGCCGCTGATCCGTTGGTTGACCGGGAAGCTTGCCGCGCACCTCAAAAAGAAAAAGGCCGAACGCGGCGGCGGCAACGACTGAATTAAAAGACTGAACTGAAGAATCCGCCGCGCTCGATTCACCCCCGTTAACTTCCGCTTGCCGCTTGTTGGCGTTGTTGCTCGTTCACTTCCTGCTTGATTGGCCGGCTGATGTCTTCAGCGTTGAAGTAAGCGCGAAAGCGCGTGATCCGGTCGCCATCCATTTCGAGGATGCTGACACCGTCGTACTTAATTGGCGCGCCGTTGATGCTGGTGCCTTCGGTCGTCCATTCCAGCGCGGCGCGGTCGTCGGTGATGATGCGGTTGCGAAATGTCGAGCGGACTTCGTTGAAGGTGTCGCGGTAGATCGTCCAGAACCGGCGCGCCCCTTCGCGACCTTCATACTTCTCCGGCGCGATGATATTGCCCACCTCGCTCTGCTCCGCGTAAAGCGCCGTGATCGTCTCCACGTCGCGCTCGCCCTCCAACTTTCCCAACGCTTCGATAAACTGCTCTGCCGTTTGTACACTCATTGATTTTGTTACCCCCACGATCATTATCCCGATGCTGATGGCAAAGCGTTCACAGTCTCTTCACATGAGTGATGAGTAACGACGGGGGCTGCTGCTCCGCCCATCATTCATCACTTTATTCATCGCCCCGACACTCATCAGCATGCCTACGGTTTTTCGTAACCGAGTAAGCGGGCGGTGAGTTGAGCGGTGCGCGGGTCCCGGCGGAAGGCGACGGCGCCTTCGCGGGACGCGCCGCGCGGCAGCAGTGGGATTTCCAATTCGGCGCGCTCCGGCTCTTCTGCGCCGCTTGCTTCCAACACGACTTCGACGCGGACGCCTTCCGCCGGTAAATCGCCGTGGTTGATGACGGTGACGGGCACGGTGAAGTGCTGGCGCTGCTGAGCCGGCGCGTCGAGCCGTACTTCGATGTCGGGCGGCGCATTCCCGAACGTCGCCGCGTCGTAGACGAGATAACCGAGTGCCGCCCCGACCAGCACGAGGCCGACGGCGAAGACCGCCCACTCCAGCCAGTTCTTCTCTGGCGTATTCATTGTAGAAGGAGCCTTCCGGCGGACGCGCCGAGCGAGCCGGCGACGCCGAGCACGATTGTCTGTGCGACACAGGTCATCAGGGCCTCGCCGTCGAAGCGTCCGAAGAACCAGAGAATCAGCGCCGAGGCGATGAGCGCGACCACGTAAGCGATGACAACGCCGACGGCCACCGCCGGCAGGGCGCGCGTGCGGACGAACTGCCGCGCGCCGGTGAACTCGGTGTAGAAAAGAATGACCGTGGTCAGAGACAACGAAAAGAACGCCAGGCCGAGTAGCCGCCACGAAGAGATTTGCGTCGCGATGATCGACACTTCGTCGGTCGGCGCGACGTTGGCGGCGAACAGCACCGCGCCGCACAGCGTAATCACCAATTGCCCGCCGAAGGTGACTTCAGGCGACGACTCACCTTCGGCGCGGCCGTGGTTCGCTCCCCCAAGTCTTTCATGCGCGGTTCCTTGCCTCCCGGCCTCTTCCTTTTTACCCGGCTGGGCGTCGCTTGCCATCCCCGCGGCGGCAGCGCTGCCGCCGCCCAATTGCTCGGTGCCGACCGAGACGCCAATCGCCACGATCATCGCTTCGATCACGACCGGGCCGACGATGGCAGTGGCCGGCATATCAAACGTGATGCGCCCAGTCATCCACAGTATGAGCGTCGACAGCATCAGACCGATGCCCATCTCTTCGACCGAGTCGATGACCACCTCGGTCATGCCGGCGTCGCGGCGCAGACCCGCGTAGCGGTTGTACCCGAGCAGCAGCAGGAACGTCCCCGCTACGGCAACGAGTAGGCGCACCGGATGTGCGTTGAGGCCGGTCTGCCAGACCTCCATCGTGTAGAGCAACGGCAGGCTGAAGAGCAGGCCGCCCGCGACGCCGCGCCCGTACTCCTGCAGCGACTCGGCCACTGCGGGGGCAGCGACATTCGGTGAATGTGATGCTTGAATATTCATCGCGTGACGGTGATGAACGGTACGGACTGCGGGCGGCGACTCACCAACGGTCAATCGCGTCGGGACATCGACAACGACATCGAAGACGGCACCCTGGAACGACAAATCGCAAGCGGAATCACTTGCTCATCGCCGCCGCGCTGGTGGGCACGAAATCAGCGGCGTGCGCGCGGGCATAGTAAATAACGACCAACAGCGCCGCCAGCATAATCAACGCCGCGGTCCAGAACGTCACGCGCAGAGTAAGATCAGTCATGTGGCGCGGCGCGGTCGCGCTGTATAATAACCAGCCGCCGAGCAGTGGGCCGACGGAGCGCGCGAGGCTCGCCGCCGATTGCGTCGCGCCCATCACACCCCCTTGATCGGCCGCCCCGGCACTCTTCGACGCGAGGCTCGTCAACGTCGGCGTCGCGAACGAGTTACCGACAGAGAAAGCGGCGAGGACCACCAGCAGCGTCGGCAGTCCACCGTAAACGCCCGGCCCGACGTACGGCAGCGCAGCGAGTCCGAGCGTCAGCAACAGCGCGCCCGTGATGACCAGCGGCAATTCACCGAGGCGCTTCACCAGCGGCCCGATCAGCACCCCCTGCACGAGCACCGCCAGCCCCCCGATGTAAGCGAACAGATAGCCGTTGTGGACGGCGTCATAGTCGAAGCGATACATCGTGTAGAGCGAGAACGTCGTCGTCATGATCGAGAACGCGACGACGAACAGGAAGTAAACCAAAAGCAGGGTCGCGAGCCTGGGGTGTGTCAATTGCCGCAGAAAATGTGACCAGCCCCGAGGGACGGCGCGCGCCGGGTGGTCGGGCGTGACGGTTTCCGGCAGCATGAAGTAGAGCAGCACGGCGTTACCGAAGGCGAGCGCCGCCGCGAAGTAGAACGGCAAGCTGATGTCCCACTTACTGAGAATGCCGCCGATGGCCGGGCCGAAGATGAATCCGAGTCCGAACGCGGCGCCGAAAATGCCCATCCCGCGCGCGCGGTTCTCCGGCGTCGTGATGTCGGCGATGTAGGCCTGCGCCGTCGAGATGTTGCCGCCGGTAATGCCGGCGAAGATGCGCCCCGCGAACAGCATCCACAGCGTCGTCGCCGCGCCGAGGGCGACAAAGCCAATCCCCGTCCCGATCAAACTCAACAGCAGCACGGGGCGTCGCCCGTACGTATCCGACCACCGCCCCAGCACCGGCGAAAAGATCAGTTGCATCACCGAGTAGGAGGAGAACAGGAGACCCAGCGCGAGCGGCGTCGCGCGAAAGCGGTCGCTTTCAAGGTAGTAAGGCAGCACCGGGATGACGATGCCGAAACCGACGAGGTCGATGAAGACCGTGATGAAGATGACCAGCAGCGGAGAACGTTTCATAGCAAGCGACAGGTGACAAGTGACAGGTGACAGGTTAAAGACAATCGATGTTTCCGACCCGTCACCTGTCACTTGTCACCGGTCACGGGATTAGCGTCGGCGAAACGACTGGCGGCGGTTGGACAGAGCCTCGTCGAACGAGGCGCGGCCACCGCCTGAGATGAGCAGCGCGAGCGCCATGCCGAGCAACGCGACGGTGTACTCGATGCCACTGTTCTGAAGAAAGAAACCGCCCCTCCAATGAACGCCGAGCATCGCGACGAGCATCACGGCGGCGATCATCAGCGCGCCAACCCGCGTCACGAGTCCGAGCAGCACCAGCGCACCACCGAGCAGTTCGGAAATGGCCGCCGCCCCCAGCCACAGCCATGCCGGGCGCAGGCCGAGCGGCGCTTGGCTGTCAGCGAGAGCCGCCAACCCGCTGCCGCCCCACACGCCGAACACCTTCTGCGCGCCGTGTGCGATAAAGACCGCTCCAAGTGCGAGCCGCAACGGCATCGTTATCCATGTCGGCCAGGTCTCAATCAAACTTCGAAACATGCATCGCGTCCTTTCAGTGGCTTTCTGCCGGCGTCGCCGCTGAAACCGTCGGGCGAAAAGGTCACACGGCAAAAAATTTTTCTGTAACCGAAGCGATACCGACGCCGCTTCGACAAAGCTACTTCGGGTTGGACCCGTTGCCGCTATTTAACGCTGTCAGAATTCGGGGGCTGCGACATGTTTTATCACAGCCATCGCGCGACGCGCCATTATGAGCGGTTGAAATCCTGAGCGCCGCCGCGAGTTCTGGACGATGCCCTTTCGGCTGCGCTACACTCGCCGCCATCAGCCGGGACTGAAACCAACTTTCTGACAACTATTTTTATGAACAAAGGGAAGCCGCGTCCGCTGGTCATCAAACGTGTCCGCCCTCAGGCGAGCGACATCCGCGCCTTCGACATGCTGCCCGCCGACGCCGACCATGCGCACGGCGTCGCGTTCACGCCCGGCCAGGTCGCCATCCTGAAGGCAGGCGACGAGCGTCCGGCCTACTTCGCCTTCGCCAGTTCGCCGGAAGACGCGGAACTTGAGTTTCTGGTTAAGCGCGGTGATGGCACCGGGCAGGTGATCTACAACATGCGGCCCGGCGACCGCGTCGAGTTGGTGGAGATCGTCGGCCACGGCTTCGCGCTCGACGCGCAACGCGGCAAGGATTTGGTCTTCGTCGCGATGGGAACCGGCGTCGCGCCGCTACGCTCGGCACTGCGTTACGCCCTGAAACGCGACGACGCTTACGGCCAGATCATCGTGCTCTACGGCGCGCGGACACCCGCAGATTTCTGCTACCGCGACGAGACGGAGAGTTGGAAGGCGGCGGGCGTCGAATTGCGCCAAGTCATCTCGCGCCCCGACGGCTACGAGTGGGCTGGCTCGACCGGCTACGTTCAATCACTCCTGGACAACGTGCTGCCGAATCTTTCAGACCCCGTTGCGCTCGTCTGCGGCTCGCGAGAAATGATCGAACAAACACGCGACCGCCTGCACGTGATGGGCTTCGCGCCGGAAGCGATTTTAACTAACTGAAGAGTGCGCGTAATTCCAAGTCGCTTTTTCTCAGCAAATTCGCCGTGCTGCTCGTGTAGCGTGTACCGGAGACCTGCACATTTTGAGAGCACTGCGAAAACGTCCCGAAAACAGGCGGCTCTCGCATTCTGAATTACGCGCATGCTTCAACTAACTACTGAAATTTGATTCGTGAAGGGAAAGACCGAGAGATCGGCGCGCCGGTAACGCGGAAAAGCTCGATTCTCTTCCAGACAACTTCCCTTGCCTCTCTGGCGAGCAGCCCTAACGGTTCACCCTCAACAACATTTTTCTGATTCACGCGAATCGGGAAAATGTTGTTAACTCCTAATCACTCCCCCCTTGCTGAATGAATGCTCATTCAGTTATGATGCGCTCTCTTCGCGGGTTACTCCTTTCTGGAAAGGCACTCCACAAAAATGATGAGGATCGAAAAGGCGGCGGTCTTAGGCGCGGGGACGATGGGCGCGCAGATCGCCGCACATTTGGCGAACGCCGGCGTCCCTGTCGTGCTGCTCGACATCGTGCCGCGCGAATTGACGCCGGATGAACAGGCCAAAGGCTTGACGCTCGAATCGAAGGAGGTGCGCAACAAAACAGCGCGCGCCGGTTTCGAGGCGGCGAAGAAGGCGAAGCCAGCGGCGTTCTTTACCCCCGACAGCGCGGCGCTGGTCACCACGGGGAACTTCGAAGATGACATGGCGAGGTTGAAGGACTGCGACCTGATTATCGAGGCGGTCGTCGAGAATCTTGAAATCAAGCGACGACTTTATGAAAAGGTCGAACAGCACCGCCGGCAGGGTTCGGTCGTCGCGTCGAACACAAGCGGTATACCCGTCCGCCAACTCGCTGAAGGTCGCTCTGAAGATTTCCGCGCGCACTTTCTAGGTATTCACTTCTTCAACCCACCGCGCTACCTGCACCTCGTCGAACTGATCCGCACTGAGTGGACGAAGCCGGAAGTGTCGTGCTCAATTTTCGGATTCCTCGATCAACGTCTCGGCAAAGGCGTCGTCGTCGCGAAAGACCGCCCGAACTTCATCGCCAACCGCATCGGAACCTACGGCGCGATGTTGACGATCAAGACGATGCTCGAAGACGGCTACTCAATTGAAGAGGTTGACAAGCTGACCGGGCAAGCGGTCGGGCGACCGAAGACGGCAACCTTCCGCACGTTCGATCTCGTCGGCCTCGACGTATTTACGCACGTCGCGAAGAATCTATATGAAGCCGTGGCGGATGATGAAGAGCGAGAAGTGTTCGTCGCGCCGGAGTTCCTGACGCGGATGGTCGGACAGGGAATACTCGGCAACAAGACGAAGAGCGGCTTCTACAGAAAGCAGAAGGGTGACGGCGAGAAGCAGGAGATTTGGACGATTGACCACGCCTCGCTTGAATATAAACCGTCGCAGAAAGTGAAACTGCCCGCGCTCGACGTGGCGAAAAATATCGAGACGCCGCCGGAGCGCATCAAGTCCTTAGTGTGGGGCAAAGACCGCGCCGGCGCATTCCTGTGGAAGACGATGTCGCGCACATTTCGGTACGCCGCGAACCGCATTCCTGAGATTGCCGATACGGCGGTTGAAGTTGACCGCGCGATGCGCTGGGGCTTCAACTGGGAGTTCGGCGTGTTTGAGACGTGGGACGCCATCGGCGTCGAAAAGTCCATCGCGCGGATGATGGAAGAGGGGCAGAGCATCCCCGTCAACGTGCAGAAGATGCTCGACTCAGGCGCGACCTCGTTCTATAAAACCGAGAACGGTCAGCAGTTTTATTTCGACTTCGCGTCGGAAAAGTACGTGCCGGTGAATGAACAACCGGGCGTCATCATTCTCAAGTCGGTTAAAGAACGCAACGGCGTCGTGAAGAAGAACGCGGGCGCGTCTCTGATCGATATCGGCGATGGCGTGGCGTGCCTTGAGTTCCACTCGAAGATGAACGCCATCGGCGGCGACATGCTCCAGATGATAAAGCAGTCGCTCGCCGAGGTGGAGAAGAATTTCGTCGGCCTCGTCGTCGGCAATCAGGCGCCGTACTTTTCGGTCGGCGCGAACCTGATGTTGATTCTCTTAGAGGCGCAGGAAGAGAACTGGGAAGACCTCGATTTGATTGTGCGCGCCTTCCAGAACGCGACGATGAGTTTGCGCTACTCGCCGAAGCCTGTGGTCGTCGCGCCGTTCGGGTTGGTTCCCGGCGGCGGCTGCGAGATTACGATTCACGGCGACCGCGTGCGCGCCGCGGCGGAGACGTACATTGGATTAGTCGAGGTCGGCGTCGGTGTGATTCCGGCGGGTGGCGGCACCAAAGAGATGTTGATGCGGGCGCTCGATTCAATACCGCGCGGAATGGACGACGCCGATCCGTTCCCATTCGTCAAGCGTGCTTTTGAAACAATCGCGCTCGCTAAAGTAGCGACCTCGGCGGAAGAAGCGCGCACGCTCGGTTACCTGCGCGCCGAAGACGCAGTTTCGATGAATGGGGATCGATTAATTGCCGACGCCAAACAGGACGTGCTGGCACTCGCCGCAACTGGTTACGTCGAGCCGCAACCGCGCACCGACATCCTTGCGATGGGCAACCCGGCGCTCGCGACATTAAAGCTCGGCATTCACCAGATGAAGCGCGGCGGCTTCATCTCCGACTACGACGCGCAGATCGGCGAAAAGCTCGCGCGCATTCTGACGGGCGGCGACTTGAATCACCCGACACGAGTTTCTGAACAGTATCTGCTCGACCTTGAGCGAGAAGCTTTTCTGTCACTGTGCGGACAGCGAAAGACGCAGGAACGAATGGCCGCGATGCTGAAATCTGGCAAGCCGTTGCGGAATTAAGCCTCGCCATCAACGAAGCAATGGCAGGAGATGAAGCGAATTATGCGTGCAATCAAACAAACGGTGACAGTGCCGGTGTCTCGTGAGTTGAATATCAAGTTGCCCGAAGAAGCCATCGCACACGAGGAAGCGGAGATCATTGTGCTGTTCAAATCAGTCGCCTCGTCGCCCGACGATAAATTCACGGCGATGGAGTCTGCCATGAGCGACAAAATGTTTCTCGCCGACCTCCACGAGGCGATGGGAGATTTCGAGCACGCCGACAGCGAGGGGAAAATCGCGTGAGCGTGCGCCGCTGGAGCATGTGGCTGGCCGACCTTGATCCAGTTATCGGTTCTGAGCAAGGCAAGAAGCGGCCAGTGCTCGTTGTTAGTTCGACGCGCCTTAACGACATTTTGCCCGTCGTGAATGTTCTACCCGTCACGTCTCGTAAATCGAATCGGCGCGTCT
The DNA here is from genome assembly GCA_013816505.1 of Pyrinomonadaceae bacterium. Lineage (GTDB taxonomy): Bacteria > Acidobacteriota > Blastocatellia > Pyrinomonadales > Pyrinomonadaceae > JACDEG01. The sequence continues at coordinate 9,162 of JACDEG010000047.1, forward strand.
ATCCAAACGAGGCATTGCTGCCTTCTGGAATGGCGGGCTTAACGAAAGACTCGATAGTGCTTTGTTACCAGATCAGAACGATTGACAAGCAACGTCTTGCCCGCGAGTTTGGGACGCTTGACGATATACAACTGCGGCAGGTCGTCCTTGACGCGCTCAGTTTTCAACTCGGATTGTCGTGATAGGGCCGTGAATTTTGACTGACTCGTTACTCGGCGAAAGGTCGAAAAAGTTCCCGCGAAATGGATGATACAAATTTTGATCTTTGGCTTGAGTTTGAGCACTGGGAACAAACAAGCGCGGATGACCCTGAAGATGAAGCCTTCAACATACAAGTCATTTTTCCAGATGGCCGGACTTATGCGCTCAACGTTTGGACTTTTAAGTTCTTCGAGCGAATGAGGAGGCACGATGAAGCTGCAAGGGATAATTTGTCTGGAAAATACATCATACCACCTGATTTGTTTGTCGAAAGATTGGATCGAAAACTGATAGAGGAAGTAATCGAAGACATAATCTGCTGTCACGGTCTGAAAGAGGAGTGGCTACCACGTAACGACTCTTAGGAAAGGTTGAGCATTATGAGAGACGCAGTAATCGTATCCGCCGTTCGCACGGCAGTCGGTAAAGCGCCGAAGGGCACGCTTCGTAACACGCGGCCCGACGAGATGGGCGCGGCGGTGATTAAAGAGGCGCTCGCTCGCGCCGAGGGCATGCAGCCGAACGAAGTTGAAGACGTGATTATGGGCTGTGCGATGCCGGAGGCGGAGCAGGGAATGAACGTCGCGCGGGCGGCGGCGATTCGCGCGGGGCTGCCCGTCGACACAAGCGCGATGACGATCAACCGCTTCTGCTCGTCGGGGCTGCAATCAATCGCGATTGCCGCCGACCGCATCCGCACCGGCGGCGCGGAGGTGATCGTTGCCGGCGGCTTGGAAACAATGTCGATGATCCCGATGGGCGGCCACACCATCCGCCCGAATCCGCACCTCGTCGAGCACTACCCGGACTTCTATCTCAACATGGGCTTGGCGACTGAAAACGTCGCGCGCAAGTACGAGGTCTCGCGCGATGAGCAGGACGCCTTCGCGTTTCAATCTCATCAGCGCGCGGCACGGGCGCAGGACGAGGGGAAGTTTGATGACGAAGTGGTACCGCTCACCGTCACATTTGAAGAGATGAACGCGAAGGGCAAGAAGGAGCGGCGCGAAATTAAGTTCGACAAAGACGAAGGCGTGCGGCGCGATTCTTCCGCCGAGTCGCTGGCGAAACTGAAGCCGGCATTCCATGTGCAGGGCACGATCACGGCGGGCAACTCGTCGCAGATGTCGGACGGCGCGGCGGCTGTCGTGGTGATGTCGGACGAGCGCGCGAAGGCTTTGAGCCTGCGACCGTTGGCGCGCTTCGTCGCCTACGCGACCGCCGGCTGCCCGCCCGAAGAGATGGGCATCGGGCCGGTCTTTGCGATTCCGAAAGTTTTGAAGATTGCCTGCTTGACGCTTGACCAGATCGACGTGATCGAACTGAACGAAGCCTTTGCCGCGCAATCGCTCGCGGTCATCAAGACGCTCGGCCTCGATCCCGAAAAAGTGAACGTCAACGGCGGCGCGATTGCGCTCGGTCATCCGCTCGGTTGCACCGGCGCAAAGTTGACAGCGACGGTGTTGCGTGAATTGGAACGGCGCAGCGGCCGTTACGCGATGGTCACGATGTGCGTCGGCGGCGGCATGGGCGCTGCCGGGATTTTTGAGCGCATCAATCTATAGGTTAGAAGTCACCCAATGACGCAGGAAGTAAAATACACGTGCCCGTGTTGCGGGTATAAAACGCTAGACGAAGCGCCGCCGGGCACATTCTCCATCTGCCACATCTGTTTTTGGGAGGATGATAATGTTCAGTTTGACGATCCAAATTACGATGGCGGAGCAAACACAATATCTCTGAAACAAGCGCAGAAAAACTTTATGGAGTTTGGCGCTTGTGAAAGTAGCGCGATGAAGCATGTTAGAAATCCATCAGAACAAGAGCAAAGGGACATTAACTGGAAACCTTTATAGCCCACTCTGATAGCCCACTCTGCTCTTTACGCAGAAGTGAACGCTTAGCCCTAAAACATTTTGACCAGAAAGGATATGCCACATGTCTGCCGTAGCCGAAGAGCAAAAGATTGTCACGGGCGGGAGCTTTCTGATTGAAGAAAGCACGCCGAAAGATGTGTTCACACCGGAGGATTTCACCGAAGAGCATCACATGATCGCCGACACGACGCGCCAGTTCATTGACGCGGAGGTGCGTCCGCGCATCCCGGAGTTAGAGAAGCACGATTGGAATCTGGCGCGAGAGTTGGTGCGTAAAGGCGCGGAGCTTGGCTTGATCGGCGCGAATGTGCCGGAGGAGTATGGTGGCCTCGGCCTCGATCAAACGAGCAGCGCGATTATCGCTGAGATGATCGGGCGCACCGCAAGTTTCGCGACGACCTTCGGCGCACAGGGCGGCATCGGCCTGCTGCCAATCCTCTACTTCGGCACCGAAGAGGCGAAGAAAAAGTACCTGCCGAAAATTTCAAGCGGCGAGATGATCGCGGCGTATGCTTTGACCGAGGCCGGATCAGGTTCTGACGCGCTCGCGGCGAAGGCGACAGCACGCCTGAGCGCGGACGGCACGCACTACATCTTAAACGGCGAGAAGATGTGGATCACGAACGGCGGATTCGCCGACGTATTTGTCGTATTCGCGAAAGTTGACGGCGACAAATTCAGCGGTTTCATCGTCGAACGACAAGAAGGTCTGACGAACGGCGCGGAAGAGCACAAGATGGGCATCAAGGGTTCTTCGACGACGGCACTCGTCCTCTCCGACGTTAAAACTCCGGTCGAAAATCTTCTCGGCGAAGTCGGCAAGGGCGCGAAAATCGCTTTCAACATTCTGAACATCGGTCGCTTCAAGCTCGGCGCGATGTGCAACGGCGGAATGAAGCTGGCGCTGCACGACTCAGTGCGCTACGCGAATGAGCGGCACCAGTTTGGGAAACCAATTTCCTCGTTCGGCGCGATCAAGGCGAAATTGGCGGAAATGGCGATTAAAACTTGGGTCGGCGAGGCGATGGTCTACCGCACGATCGGCATGATCGAGACGGCGACCAGGGACACAAGCGACCCGCAGGCGAAGTTGCGCGCGATTGAGGAGTACGCAGCGGAGTGTTCGATCGTCAAAGTGGCACTATCGGAATACTGTAATTTCGTCGTTGACGAGATGGTGCAGATTTACGGCGGCTACGGCTACTCGGCGGATTATCCGGCGGAGAAGGCGTACCGCGACGCACGCATCAACCGCATCTTCGAGGGCACAAGTGAAATCAACCGGATGCTCGTCCCCGGCATGCTAATGAAGCGCGCAATGAGCGGCAAGCTCGCGCTCCTGCCCGCCGCGCAGAAGTTGATGGACGAAGTGTTGTCGCCATCCATGCTGAGCCTCGACGAAGACGAGGGTGTGCTCGCGAACGAGATGCGGCTCGCGCAGAACGCGAAGAAGGTGGCGTTGATGGTTCTGGGAACGGCGGCGCAGAAGTACATGATGGAGCTTTCCGACCAACAGGAAATCCTGATGGGCGCGGCGGACATCATCACCGACGCCTACGCGATGGAGTCGGCGATATTGCGCGCGCAAAAACTCCACGCGACAAAGGGCGAACAGGCCGCCACCAGGTATCTCGACATCGTGCAGGTCTTCTCGAACGACGCCGTCGAGCGCATTGAGGCCAACGCCAAAAACACGCTCGCCGCGATGAGCGAAGGCGACGAGTTGCGGACGCAACTGGCCGCGCTCCGCCGCTTCACCAAGAACACGCCGATGAACACCGTCGCCGCCCGCCAGCGAATCGCGGATGTGATGATTAAGTCAAACAAATACACATACTGAAGGCAAAAGGTAAAAGTAAAAAGGCAAAAGTGTGAATGCCGGAGCCGGGAGAAGAATCGCCGTAGAGAGATGTCCGTAAGCGCGCCTTCGCGTTAGCGGTGCGTGTGGTCAAGCTGTGCCGTCACTTAGAGGAAAGACCGGGCGCTAGTCGAACCCTTGCGAAACAACTTCTGAGGGCGGGCACCTCAATCGGTGCCAATCTTGAAGAAGCACAGAGCGGGCAAAGTAAAGCTGACTTCATCGGCAAGAATGCTATCGCCCTGAAGGAGGCGCGCGAAACCTCATACTGGCTCGGCCTGCTCGTCGCCTCTGACATAGTCACTGAACCGCGCGTCGCAGAAATGCAAAGAGAAGTTGAAGAGTTGAAGCGAATCATCGGAGCGATAATCGTTTCTTCAAAGAAACTCATGTCTGAAACTTTTGCCTTTTACCTTTTTACTTTTACCTTATGAAGGTCTTTCCCATCTCAGTCCCCACGCCGTTCTACGTCGGGCCGGTCAATTGTTATTTGATCGTGGACGATCCCGTTACGTTGATTGATACGGGGCCGAAGACGAAAGAGGCGCTGGAAGCCTTGAAGGACGGCTTGCGGCGAGCGGGAGTGCGCGTCTTTGACATCAAGCGCATCGTGTTGACGCACGCGCACGAAGATCACTGCGGGTTGGCAAAGCAGTTGCGCGATGAGGCGAAGGACGCGGAGGTACTCATTCACGGGTGGGAGACGGGGCACCACGCCGGGCGACTTGAATACGATAAGCACCGCGCGCTGCTGGTGCGGGCTGGCGTTCCTGATGACGAGATTGCGGCGATGCGGCGGATGTACGAGGGCGTGCGTCAGTACGCTGATGCGCTCGAAGACCACGAGCACCAAGAGTTGATTGATGACAGTGAGATCGAGTTCGCAACTGGCAGTCTGCGCGTTGTGCATACACCGGGACACACGCCGGGGTCATGCTCGTTCATGCGTGAAGCCGACCGCACCATCTTCGCGGGCGACTGCGTGCTGAAGCGCATCACGCCGAATCCGATTCTGTCGCCCGACCCGATTGATCCGACGAAACGCTTTCGCTCGCTTGAGGAATATCTGGTGAGTCTGGCGCGTGTGCGCTCACTCAGTCCGACGCTCGTCCACGGCGGGCACGGCGACGCGGTGACGGATTTCGAAGAGCTTTTCAACCGCTATCTGCGCGCGATTCGCGAGCGTCAGGCGGGCGTCATCAAGCTGGTGCCGAAGGAAGGCGCGACCGCGTGGGACGTGGCGCGCGAGATGTTTCCACACGCGGATGATGTGCATCGCTTCCTCGCCGTTTCAGAAGTAGTCGCGCACCTCGACCTCGCGCATACGGAAAGTAAGATTGCGGTCGAGTTGAGCGGCGAGCGCGAAGTTTACCGTCGGCCTTAGCGAGTCAGATTTTTAACACAGAGGACACAGAGAAAAGCAATTACAAGCGTCTTCTGTGTTCTTTCCTCTGTGGACTCTGTGTCTTCATCTCTGTGCCCTCTGTGTTAAATCCTGTCTCACTCATCCACTCAACCACCGTGCAACGAAAACTCAGCGCCGCCACACCGGAACGATGAAAGCTTTTTGACCCGACCCTTCGACTTCGAACGGAGCGCCGAGTCGGTAGCCTTTCTCAAGCACGGTCTTCAAAGGCGGTCGCTGCACATCCCACGTCGCGTCGCGAAACGCCATCCAGAAATAATCGCCGCGCATCCCATCCGTGTCTGTCACTTCGATTTCATCAAACCCGCGCGGCAGAAAATAAGCGGCGTCTTCGGTCAGGTCGGGAATGTTTTTAACGACCGCGACACGGAAGCGTTTGTCATTCATGGTGTCGAGACTGAACCACAGGTGATAAGCGACCAAGTCTTCGAAGGCATAAACTTTCGCCTCTCGATTCTCAGCAGCTTCAGCCCTCCGCATCTGTGTAGCAAGTCTGTCCCACGCGCACCAGATGTACATTCCTTCGCGCCGCACCAACAGGAACGTCGCGGCGATCAGCGTCCAACCGCACAGCAGCATGATGATCGTTGTTCTTGTCCACGCCCGGCGTAGACTGAGCAGCGCGACAGCGGCGAGCGTCAGATACGGCGCGGCGACGATGATTAAGTGGCGCGTCCCCCAGATTGATTGCGGGAGGAATTGGCTGAAGACGAACGTCAGCAAGATAGGCAGGAAAGAAAAGACGGACAGCCATGTGAGCGGCGCGATTGGCGTCGAGTCTTCCGCCATCTCGCGCTTCCATCGACGCCGCGCGAGTGCGACGACGGGCACGGCGAACAGGACGATGCCGAGCACGGCACTGCCGCGCAGGAACAGCGGCTCGTGCGAGCTTTGCCGGTAGTAGAACGGCTCGTGCAGGATGATGAAGAACCGGAGCACGTCGAGAGGCCCAGGCCGCGCCGCCCAACCGAGATTCTGCTCGACCGCGCCCGCCTGCGCGGTGTGTGAGAAGACAGCCAGCACCCACGGCAAAAAGCAGAGCGCGAGCGCCGCGATTGAGGCCGCGAACGGCACAACTCTGCGACGCGCGAACCACCACAGAAAAACGAACTCCGTCACGACCAGCATCCAGCCGAAGTAGTGCGTGTAGACGAGCAGCAGATTAACGGCGAACAGCGCGATTAGTTTTTTCTTTGAACCGTCGTCGTCGAGCGAGTTGACGAAGCGGGCGAACAGCCACAGCGAGCCGAGCGCGAGCAAAAGCAGCAGGCTGTACATCCTTACTTCCTGCGCGTACTTGATGAGGTAGCCGTTGACCGCCATCAACAGTAACGCGAGGTTCGTCTCCGTGGCCTTTAGTCGCAACTCGCGGCAGAGCAGCACGAACGGCACAACCGCTGCGATAGCCGCCAGTGCCGGGAAGAGCCGCAGCCACACCAGCGACTCGCCGCCGACCGCGATCCAGATTTTCAGCAGCAGGTAAAAGAGCGGCGGGTGGATGATGTCCAGCGCGACGAAGTTGAGCAACTCGCCCCAGCCATGTCGCGCCGCGTGGATGCTGAAGATTTCGTCGAACCACAGGCACGACGCCGTCAGCCGCCACAATCGCGCCGCGATGTAGAGCGCGATGGCGAAGACGAACAGCGTCGGTTGCAACGGCGAGACGGGAGGGGCGTCGGGTTCAGCGCTCATCGAGAAGGTGTTGGGCCACGAATGACACGAACGGACACGAATCAGCGGCAGGAGTCTTGACCACTTCTTGCTTGCGGGGATGATGCCTGCCGGTTGATCCGCAGGCGCATCACGAAGTGTGGCCCGCTGTCGGGGATGTCGAACTCGTCGCCGAGTGGCTCGAATCCGAAAGCCCGGTAAAAGCCGACCACATGGGCGCGACCGTTGCACCAGAACAGCGTCCCGCCCTGCTCCGTGACGTGGTCGATGCATCGCTCAAGCAGCGCGCGACCGTGACCCTGCCCTCGCGACTCCGGCTTGACGGCCATGCCGCGCAACCGCCACGAATTCGCATCGCTCTCGCCCGGCAATGGCTGACGAAAAACCGACGCGACGCCGATCAACTCACCGTTCAGATATGCGCCGAAGTGTCGGGATTCTAAGTCATCGTCGCCCGGATAGACCGAACTTTCGAGTGGGTGTCCCGGTCGCAGCACGGCGCCGCGAAGCGTGCGTGTCTCCGCCGCAATGATCGAGCAAATGTTGACATCTGGCATAGGGTTTAGTTACTCACGGCGCGAGTCGAGGAAACTAACGCAGGTGATCGAAGCGAAAAACTGTTTCACTCACGCGAGTATCTGCTCAAGATGGTGCTTCATGTGATCTACATAATCCTGCATCAGAAACTTGAGCGTCACGGGTTCATTGTCGCCGATCAAGCAGCGCGTCGGCAGCTTACTTTCGGGGACGCGCGACATGACGTGCAGGATGTGCCGGTTGTAGCTCTCCCAGAACTCGATCAAGCTGCCCCACGATTCTTCCCGGTAGACTTGCGCGCTCACCCACGCCTCCTGCTCGTATTTGGGCGCGACAAGCTCGGCCTCTATTTGCGCCCGGACGAACCGCTGGTGGTTGTTGTTCGCGGAATCAATCAGGTGTCCGAGGATCTCCTTCTTCGACCATCCTTCCGGCGAAGAAGCGACGCCTGCTTTCGTCTCCGTGATGTTACGCAGTTGAGTCGGGACAGCGTTGAGTATGGCTCGTAGCCCGGCGATGGTTTCGTGCATTGTCTCACCTCCACAAGTATTTCAATGTCACAAGATGTTCGTGGATGTCAATCTCATGACGCGAAGCAAACGGGAGGCTCCGCTAAATTCGCGCCGGACGGTTTTGGCACATCAATAAAATTCACCGCAGAGGACATAGAGGGCGCGGAATCGAACGTGGCGCATAACTCAACCAATCGCGGGTCGCGCTTTTTTCTTCGGCGCACGCTGCGCCCTCCTCTCTGCGAATCAATCGTCGGTTCCGTCGGCGTGTGCCGCGATTAGAATTTCGTGGCGAAGCTTTCGCGGCTTGATGGCGTGCCCGAAAATTTTCGGAACTGGCGCCAACTGCGGACGTGCAACGCAGTGAAAATCTCTCTGGAGGATGAAAGCATGATGACTAAGAAAACGCTGCTTCTTTTCCCGGCGTCTGTGGTGCTGCTGTTGACGAGCGGCGGCGTCGCGCTCCGCGCGCAACAAACAACACCGCCGCCGCCGCCATCACCACTCGCACCGCTCGCCCCCGTACAGGCTCCGCCCGCCACGCGAGAGACTCCGCCAACACCACCGACCGCGCCCGCCGCGCCGGAAGCGCCGGCCTTAGCCGCCGTCGTCGCGCCCGACGAATTCTCATTTTCATTCAACGGCCCGGGCAATTACCTCGGCGTGCAGACCGAAGAGATCGGCAACGAAAACCTAAGTCGCTACGGATTGCAGCGCGGAGCGCGTGGCGTCGGCGTCGCAAAGGTAATCAAAGATAGTCCTGCCGAGCGCGCCGGCTTAAAGGAGAATGACGTCATCCTCCGCTTCGACGGTGAGGCCGTGACCAGCATCCGCAAACTGAACCGATTGATCGGCGAGGCAGCCCCCGAACAGACGGCCCGCCTGACCATCAGCCGCGGTGGGGCGGAACAGGAACTATCTGTCACGCTCAGCCGTCGCCAGGGATTCTCAAAGGGCTTTGGCACACTGGCCGCGCCGCAGGCAATCGAAGAGTTGCGTCGTCTGGGCGAGCAAGGAGGGCGGCAGAGCGGAGAGTTGCGTCGACAGAGCGAAGAGATGCGACGCCTCGGCGAAGGCGCACGTCGGGAGATGGAGAATCTGCGGCGCGACAACCCTCAGTTATTCAAAGACGGGCGCGGTTTCAATTTCAACTTCGGGGCGGGACGGCGCATCGGCGTTTCCACCACTCCGTTGACGGAACAACTGGCAATCTACTTTGGCATCGGTGGTGGTGGTCGGGGTCTGCTCGTCACGTCGGTTAACGACAACACTCCGGCGGCGAAAGCGGGTCTCAAGGCGGGAGACATCATCACCGCGGTTAACGGCAAGAGCGTCGGCGAGGCGGGCGAGTTGTCGCGCGCGCTCAACGATCAGGGCGAAGGCGCGGTGACGTTGACCATCGTCCGTGACAAAAAAGAGCGCGCCGTGACGCTGACGCCGGAAAAGAGTCAAGCGCCCGTGTTTGAACTCTCCCCCATCTCAATCAGCGTCCCGCGCGTGCGCATCACGACGCCGACCATTAGCATCGCTCCGCGCATCAAAATAACGCCGAAAGTGGTGACCCGCTCGCCGGTGCTATAAAGAATTAAGGTAAGCAATCAGCGATCAGCTAAAACATGGGTCAGCACGCGAGCATTTTGCTCTCGCTGCAACGTGGCGTGCCATTGAACCACCAGCGCGGCGCAGGGCTGGCTAAAAGCTGACGGCTGAGAGCTGAACGCTTACGAATTAAGTAACCGGATGTAAGCGTCTATATCCGGATAGCAGGCGAACATTCGCAGCAAGCTGCGGGGCATTTACCCGCTAAGAGTAAATTTCATAACATACTCCGTAGCTAGCAGTAGTTATTAAGAGGTCAGGCTATGTACAGGACAAAAGCTGAATAACTCTTCTGAATGCAGCCTGTTGAGCGAAGCTCGTCAGATTGCATAAAATGCGTCGTAAGTGATCCAACCCATGCCGAAAGACACTCTTGCACAAGCGTCCATGCTTTTTGATCTTGAGCGCTTTCTGCTCGACGAGCCACTCGCCGACGATGACCGCCC
>JACDEG010000445.1 GCA_013816505.1 Pyrinomonadaceae bacterium
GGCTCAAGAGTGGCTGCTTGATCTCACCGATAAGGAAGCCTTGCGCAAGGCTGGTGTGCTGTCAAAGAACTTCTGGCTCAAAGCATTTTTGTCATGACTTTTGGCTACTCACTTAGCTATTGCGGTCGAGACATCGTGCGGACCACCACCGGCGACCGCCAACCTCCGCGCGCACACTAAAGCACAGCTTACGCTGACCGAAGCTGCGGCGGTGTCTAGCATCCCGGTGCACATGCTCAAGGCGGCGATCTACTCCGGTGCGCTACCAGCGACGCGACACACGCGCTGTGTTGTTCAGCGTGTTGATCTGGATGGTTGGTTGCGGGTGAACGGGCATCTTCGCGAGCCGTAGGGCGGGAAGTGTGGAGACGCGCTACGTCTCGCCACATGATCATCATCGTCACAGAAGCCAGAGTCAGCGTATAGGCTCATTGGTGAGCTTGCGACCAGCCGGCTGGCCGCAAGCTCACGGCACTAAGGCGATTTCTTTCCCTGATCTTGAGCGCACCCACGCGCAGAACGTGATGTCCTATCAGGCGCGGGAGCATAATGACTTTTCCCACCCGACTAATGACGGCGGCGTGGCGTCATCAAGTTCAGAAACACATAGTTGCCGACGTTCCTCCCGACGGTTTGCCCGGCGTCGCCGTCGAAGTCGAAATGAATCCCCCCGTAGACGCGGCTCCGCGCCTGTTCTTCGGCCAATTCCCAGAAGCCGGCATACGAACGAGTCCAGCCCGGATTGCCTTCCCAGTAAACATCGAAGTTGATGTCCTCGCGCCCGAAGAAGAGCGCCAGGATCGTGGCCGAGGTGGCACCGATGGTGGCGGCGTTGCCCGCGTAGGCCGGGTAAGGCGGGTTCACGATCAGCGACGACCAGCCGGGATCAGCAATCGTTTCGGGGTTGCCGTCCTCCTCGGCCCGGCGAATCGCTGTCACCGGCCGCCACAGCCCGTAATGATATTTGCTGGCAACGGCGGTCTCTAAGGCGTCGTGCAAAGCGATATTGAGCAGCGCGAAGAGGCGGGCGTCCTCGACCAGCGTGGTGCCGCGTGCGAGAGCGACATCGCGCGCGACGTTGTTGGGAATGTTCGCAGGGCCAGTCGGGGTGCCGACCGAGGCAAAGAGGCGGGCCACCAAAGTCTGATCCGCAGTGCGCTTGGTGCTGCTGACGGCCCCGAGTTCTTTGGTTTCAATGAAATCGGTCGTGTACCTGGCGCTGGTTAATGCCGGCGGCGGCGGGGGGCGGAACTGCGCGCTACTGCTCAAGGCAAACGGGACGACGGCAGGCCAGTTCGTGAGCGTGGGCGGGCTAAAGCCGGGCGGTGTCGGCTGCCACAGCCCCGGATCGGGCGGAAAGCTGAAAGGCGGAGGTGTCGCGCTCCAACCGTCCGTGCTGCGCCAAGCGAGGATTTTCTCCGCGACGGCCTGCCCGACGGCGACGCCCTGCCTCGCCCGGCCGGGAGGAATGCCTTCGAGCGAGGCAGCTAGCTCCGCGTCGAATGTCGCCTGCTGTTGCGGGTAGAGAGCGACTAAGGTGTCGTAGGCCGCCTGGGCGGCGGCGGCCTGGGCCGATGCTCCGCGCGACGCCCTCACTTCCACGAAGTAAGGCTTGAAGGCTCGTTCAATCGAGTTGACGGCGTCAAACATCGCCGCGTGCATCATCGCGTAACTGCGTTCGACACGAATGGTTGGCGGTTGGGCATGCGGTACGCGGACGGCCTGCTGGAGGACTTGATTCCACCGAATGACGGCGTCGCCCTGCTGAGCGGTGGAGGTCGCCTCCTGCGCGCCGGAGTCATTCGCCGGGGGGGCGGTGGGGTGGAGTTGTTGGGTGGTCGCAGACTGGGCCAAGAGGCTGACGAAAACAAGCACGAGAATTGTTGATGTCATGGTTCGTTTCATGGGTTTACTCCTTATTACTTCGCCAGCGAAATTACTTCGCCAGCGAAGTGTTAGCTTTGGGGGCAAGGCCCGCAGATCAACAGATGGGTGCTCAGGTCTACTTAGCCTCAGCACTATTTACCGGCCAGAGGCTCTGTCCTACAATGTGCAGGACCTCAGACCAGTTGAAGCGGTTAGGACGATTAGGACGTTACTCAAAGAGTGGTTCGGAAGTCCTTACAAAGCGCCAACGTTTCTCCAAAAGACTTCCAACGAAACTCCGGCAGACCTCTGGAATGACCTCATGATCCGGCAATCCAGGCACATCTACGAATTTGGTCCCTTCCGCCTCATCCCGGATGAGCGGCAGCTTCTGCGCGACGGCCAAGTTGTGCCGCTCACTCCCAAAGCCTTCGACCTGCTGCTTGTACTCGTCGAAAACAGCGGTCACCTGATCGAAAAAGAGGAGTTGATGAAGCGCGTCTGGCCGGATAGCTTTGTCGAAGAAGCTAACCTCTCGGTGAAGATGTCTGCCCTGAGGCGAGCATTGGGCGAAGGTCCGAATGAACACCAGTATGTAGAAACAGTGCCACGTCATGGTTACCGCTTTGTGGCGGGAGTGAAAGAGCGCTGGGATGAGGGCACGGAGTCTTCCACCCGCGAATTAGGTGAAGAAGACAGCCACGGCAAGCCCGTGGCGGATCACGAGCGACAGATTCCATCACCTCCACCGGCGGCCCGTTCGCGCCCGCGCTCAGTTCTTCGTCGCGGGCCACTTGCTCTGGTCGGATTGCTGTTGTTGACAGGGTTGCTCCTGGGGTTGAATGCAGGCGGATTGCGGGAGCGACTGCTGGGCAAAGATAATCCGGTTCACATTCAGTCGCTGGGGGTGCTGCCGCTGGAGAACCTCTCCGGCGACGCCTCGCAGGACTACTTCGCCGACGGGTTGACCGAGGCGCTGGTCACCGACCTAGCCAGGATCAGCGCGCTGCGGGTGATTTCACGTCCATCGGTGATGCGGGACAAGGGCGCGCGCGGGGCCCTGCCAGAGGTCGCCCGCGAGTTAAACGTGGACGCAGTGTTAGCAGGTTCGGTGCTTCGCTCCGGGGAGCGCGTGCGGATCACCGTCCAACTGATCCACGTGGCAACGAACCGAAATTTATGGGCTGACAGCTACGAGCGTGACCTGCGCGACGTGTTGGCGTTACAGAGAGAGGTGGCACGAGCTATTGCCGGTGAGATCAGGATCAAGCTGACGCCGCAGGAGCAGGTGCAACTCGGGAGCGCCCGCCCAGTCAACCCGGAAGCTTACGATTACTACCTGCGCGGACGGTTTTATGCCAACCGCCAAAACAGAGATGACAATGAGACTGCCATCATGACGCTGGAGCGCGCCGTGGCTATAGACCCAACCTTTGCCTCGGCCTATGCGGAACTGGCCCAGGTGTACGTATGGAAGCTCTTTTTATTTGCCCCGAGTGAGAGGCAGTGGGAAGAGAAGGCTTTTGTGGCGGCGGAGAAAGCGCTCTCGTTAGACCCGGATTTAGCCGTCGCCCATCTGGCCCGCGGCCGCCTTCTCTGGACGCCCGCCAACCATTTTCCACACGAGAGGGCCATTCAGGAATATCGTCGCGCGCTTGAGCTGAACCCGAACCTGGATGAGGCGCGAAATCAGCTCGCGCTGATCTATTGTCACATCGGGGCTTTTGACGAGGCGCTGCAAGAAGCGCACAAAGCGGTCACAACCAACCCGAGCAATAACCTGGCACTATTCCGAACTGGGCAGACACTAAATTTTCAAGGAAAGTATGAACAGGCCCTGTCCGTTTTGCGCACCATCCCTCAGGAAGTCAATCCGGCACTGGTCGGGCACCAGACTACCTGGGCCCTCTTCAACCTCGGGAGGAAAGAGGAGGCGTCCGCCATGATTGAGCAATTCTTAAGAGATTACCCGGAGGACAGCGGCGGACTGTTTACCAGCCTGCAGGCGGTACTGGCAGCTTCAGTCGGTCAAGAACGCAGGGCGGAGGAGACGATTAGGTTGGCAGTAGAAAGGGGGAAGGGATTTGGTCACTTCCATCATACGGCCTATCACATCGCCTGTGCTTATGCACTCATGAATAAACCTGAGCAGGCAATCAAGTGGTTGGAGGCGGCGGCTGATGACGGGTTCCCCTGCTACCCGTTGTTCGAGAGGGATGGCAATTTGGATAACGTTCGACAAGATGCTCGCTTCGTCACACTTATGGCGAAACTGAGACGGCAGTGGGAGTATTACAGGACCATATTGTGATCGGAGAGTGTTCCAAAACGGGGGCGGATCACACCGCGCCCCTTCCCCTTTCCCCGTCGCTTCATCCTTCGAGTCGCTTCAGCAACGTGGCGTGACATCGGCGGCGAAGTATGCAAAACACTTTACGGATTCTTTGAGCGCGCATAGAATGCCGCCCCCATGACTGAGCACGATGAACCAACCTCGACTAACCCTTCCGAGATCGAAGCCCTCATCGCACGCCTCAAGCACGGCTCGTTGAATAATCATGACACGCTGCTCGTCGAACGCCTCTTGCGCTTGCTGCTGACGCTGATCCGTGTCGTCGAGCAGAAGAACATTTCGATCTCGCGCCTCAAGCGTTTGCTCTTCGGTCCTGGTTCAGATAAGCGGACGGTCGTCGTCGCCACCGCGCCTTCCAACGCTTCAGGTAACGATGCGCCGTCCGCCACAGATGAATCGTCGGAGCCGACGGCGCGTGCCGAGTCGCAGGTGGCAGAGCAGACTCCACGACGCGGACATGGCAGACAAAGTGCGGTGGCTTACCCGGGCGCACGCCGCGTCGCATGCATTGACCCGGAGTTGATGCCGGGCGATTGTTGTCCGTCGCACCCGTGTTGCGGTCATCTCTACGATACGAAAGCGCCAGCGGTGTTCATCCGTTTGGAAGGGCGCCCCGTGATCGCGGCGACGCGCTACGAGCAACAGGTGTTGCGCTGTTCGGCGTGTGCGGAACGCTTCACGGCGCCGCTGCCGGAGGGCGTGCCTGCGGAAAAATACGACCCGACGGCGGATGTCTCAATCGCACTTTATAAGTATGGAGCCGGGATGCCGTTTTACCGGCAAGCGAGATTGCAAGCGATGGTGGGAGTACCTCTCCCGGAGTCTGTGCAATACGAGCGGTGCGCGCGCGTGGCGGAGTGTGCGCGTCCGGTTTACGAAGAGTTGGATCAGTTTTCACTTGATTGTATGGAAGGACATCGAGCATTACCGCGTGGTCAGCGATGTCGCGGTGTTGGACCGAGTGGTGGAGTTGTGGTGTGACCATCAGGCACACACCGCCGAGTTGCGGGCAGAGCTCCAGCACTTGTTTCAAACCAACCCGACACGGGCAGCGCGTGGGCAGAAAGTCGGAACGCCCAAAGCGAGGCGATGCACGCAAGCTCTGGTTTTACCGCGCCAGTCTTGAGAC
>JACDEG010000446.1 GCA_013816505.1 Pyrinomonadaceae bacterium
CTGGGTTAAGCCATTGCGGGCGAGATGGTCGCTGCCGCAGTGATAGCATTTAAGTTTGACCATGCGCGAGAGTTTACATCCTCTCACGCCAGTGAGCCACTACCAACAATTTGATAACGTCAAAATCTCGACGCAACAATTCTTCTACCTATCGCGTCGAGCAGTTTCCAAGCCGCAACCAAACAACTTTCGACGGATTCCCGAAGACTAAGCTGAACGTGCATATCCGCGTCTTTCGACACAATCATAAAATCATTGTCTTTGGCATAATCCCAAACAATGGGGTCGTCCGTCGCTTTCATTCCAACATCTCGGACATGAAGCGAATCTGGAAAAAGGTCTGCCAAGAAGCGCGGCAACTTCGGCGACAAGTTTTCGTCAAAAAGTAATTTCACGCGGCAACGGGAGGGGTCATCAGCCGACGCTCACGGTCGGCGGCATATGCGATACAGGCTTTCAAATCTTCCCGCGTCAAATCAGGAAAATCATCGAGTATTTCTTCTTCCGTCATCTCGGAAGCCAGGTACTCAAGCACCTCATAAACCGTAATTCGCAAGCCGCGCACACAAGGTTTGCCGCCGCGTTTGTTTGGCTCAATCGTAATGTAATCTCGGTAGTTCATAGTTGAAATAATTAGCTACAAGTCCAAAAGCAAGCAACAGAAATTTTTGTCGAAATTTTACATCGCCTCGGATTAAACCATAGAGCACCGAACGACTAAGCTTACGCTGTTTCCAACTGCGTGAGCATCGCGCGAGTGCGAGCCTTTGACCGATCAATGTCCTGTTGGTCGCGCTGCATCTGCTCACGGTTACGTTCTATTTCAACAAAGATTTGCTCGATAGCGGTTTTGATTTCAGCGGCTTCATCAGTTGCCACATCAGTCGTTAAAGTTTTGCTCATCGTTGCTATGACCTCCAGTCGCATTTTATATGAAAGCTACACCATGATTCGGATTCAACGGTTTAGTTCTAACTGCCCACCACACGGTGAAAAGCTGAACTGCGAATCGGTTTCTTGGTGTGTTCCGCATATAGCATCGTCTTCTCAAAACCACTCAATAGAAGCTCAGCTCAAGATTGAGCCGCGCCGCTCGCGCCGTTTTCGCTGCTGTCGAGGTACTTAATTAGCACCACTTCGTTGTGGCGTTCGTTGTAGATCATCTCGTCGACCATGTTGCGGGCGATGAGGATGCCGAAGCCGCCGGGTCGCATGCCCATCTCGGCGCGGTATCGCTCGTGCTGCATCGGGTCGTCGTCGGGGTTGAGAATCGCCGCGTGGTAGAGGGACTCGATGGGGAATCCTTCGCCGGGGTCTTTGATGCGGTAGAGGATGATGCGCGGTGAGCGCAGGTAGCCGACCTCGACCGTCTGCGATGGATCGCTCTTGCCGCCGTGCTCGATGGCGTTGCGCAGCATTTCGCGGAAGGCGTACGAGATGCTGTCGCGGGTCGCGGGCGGCAAATCGGTCTTGAGCTGCGACATCAGCCGTTCGAGCGGGTCGATGGCGGACAAAGAGCAGGGCACGCGCAACTCGATCCATTCGGGCCGTGCCGAAAGCACCTCGATGGCAATTTCCTGCGGCACCATCTCGACCGCGGATTTGACGGCGGATAATAGTTCGTCCATATCAAAAGGCTTCGCCAGAAAGTCGCACGCCTGTTCACGCATCGCGCCGATGGCCGCGCGCGGCGTGGTCATCGCCGTCATCATGATGACCCGCAGGTTCTTGTCGTGCTCGCGCAATCGCGCCAGCATCTGGATGCCGTCCATCCCCGGCATCATGATGTCGAGCAACACCACGTCGGGGCTTCGCGACTTGAGCACTTCCAATCCTTCGAAGGCATCGTGGGCGCTCAGCACGTCGTAACCGGCGCGCGTCAGGGCGGCGGAAATCAAGTTCTGCAAATTGTCATCGTCGTCAACCACTAAGACTCTTTTGCTCATGATGAATTCCTCGGTCGTTGGGGGTGAGATGGGGCTACAACGTCTCTGTTCGAACTTGAGACGAATGCAAACTAATTCAGGCAGCGGCCATCGATAGGAACAGCGCATCGGTCGCCACGCGGCGGTTGATGTTGACGCCGAGTTGTTGGCGCAACTCTTCGATCTGTGAAATCCATGCGGCGGCGCGGCGGCTTTCGACGCCCGCGCTGAGTCGCGCCAGGCGTTCGCGCGCGTCTTCGTTAATGAGCTCGGCACCGGGCGTGCGGAGCGTGAGCAGCCACACGTCGCGAAGCAGCGTTTGCAGCGCATCAAGGCGTGGTTCGTATTCGTCTTTCCGCTTCGCGTCGGTCAACTCTTCCGCCGCCCGCAGCAGGCGCTCACGGTCGCCGCCGCCGCCAGCAATTAAAGCCTCGATCACGCCGAGCATCGACTCGCGCTGCTCGCGGTAAGCGTCGATGTTTAATTCAAGCGCGCGACCGATGCTGCCACGCGCGAGACGTGCCGCCAGACTTGCCTCGGCGCCGGAGCGCTTGTACCGGCTAACCAAAAACTCCTCGACCTCGGCGGCGGGCAGAGGGGCGAAGCGCACGATCTGGCAGCGCGAGCGGATCGTCGCCAGAAGCCCGGACGGACGCGCGGTGATTAGTATCAAGAGAGTAGTCGGCGGGGCCTCTTCCAAAGTTTTCAGCAGCGCGTTCGAAGCGGACTCGTTCAGCCGGTCTGCATCGTCGATGATAAAGACGCGCCGCGCGCCTTCATGCGGGCGGAAGTTGGTTTCGCGTTCGAGTTCGCGCACCTGATCGACGACGATGAAGCGCGCGGCGGGGCGGATCAACCCGACATCTCGGTGGCCGCTCCAGATAATCTGCTTCGCCGCTTCCTGATCGTCCGCCGTCGACAGCGAAAGGCGCCAGATGCGTTTGCACGCCGGGCATTCGCCACACGCTTCGTCGCCGTGGCGCGCGTCGCAGTTCAGCACCCTCGCCAGTTCAAGGGCGTAAAGCTTTTTGCCGACGCCTTCCGGCCCGGCGAAAATCATCGCGCCGGGAACACGCCCCTGCGCAAGCATCCGGCGCAAAACTTCCTGCGCCTGTTTGTTGCCGACGATTTCGGAAAACATAAACGGGTGTCGATTCGCGCCTCATTAAAGGCGGAAAAGCAGAACTTGGATTAAAGAGTTTCGAGACATCAAATCTCGTCAGAGCGGAACTGATGGCGAATCGGCGGACGAGTCTACAGTTTCAAGAGCGGTGTGACAACACGCACCACATGGGCGTGAACCTCTTCGACGGACGCGCTCGCATCGATGACGCGCACGCGGTGGGGTTCGGCGGCGGCGATCCGCAGATAGGCCTCGCGCACGCGGTGGTGGAACGCTATCTCCTCGGCATCGATGCGATCCTGAATCTCCCCGCCGCGTCGCGCGCGTTGGGCGGCGCGTTGCCGGCTCTCTTCAACGGGGAGGTCGAAGACCAGCGTCAAGTCGGGACGCAAGCCGTCGGTGGCGAGTGCTACGACTTCATCAATGAGTGAGGCGGGGAAGCCGCGCCCGGCCCCTTGATACGCGACCGTCGCATCGGCGTAACGGTCGCAGAGAACAACGCGGCCTGAGTCGAGCGCGGGCCGCACCAGTTGGCGCACATGCTGCGCGCGGTCGGCGGCGTAGAGCAACAATTCAGCGAGCGGATCGACCTGCTCGCGCGCGTCGAGCAGGAGTTCGCGCACGCGCGCGCCGAGCGGTGTGCCTCCCGGCTCGCGCGTCGTCACGACTTCCCGCCCGCGCAGACGCAACTCGCTCGCCAGCAGACGCAACTGCGTTGACTTGCCGCACCCGTCGATGCCTTCAAAAGTGATGAAAGGTGGGGCCAAGCTGAAGATGCTCCGGCAACGAGGGGTGAAAGGGGAAATGTTTGATCAGGAACGACCGGGCGATTCCGGCGTGGCTTCCGCGGCGGGCTGCTCGGTGCTATGCGGTGGGCGCAAATCACCGCTCGAACGCCGCGCGTGAAGAATGGTCGAGATGGCGTGTTTGAAAATGAGTTGCTCTTGCGAGCCGGATTCGAGCAGCACTGAGAACTTGTCGAAGCTTTTAATTCGCCCGGAGAGTTTCGCACCGTTCATCAAGTAGATGATCACAGTGTCTCTTTCACGGCGCGCCGTGTTCAGAAAAGCATCTTGAATATTTTGGGGGGAAGACTTCGTGTCCACTGCTTGCTCCACACTGAATCAAGCTGAATCATAAGAACAGCTAAGGTAATGGCAGAGTACACCACCGTTGCAACAGTGACAAGTTTTTAAAACGCGGGTGCACGAATAGTCATCATGCACAAAGAACAGTGCGAGAAATACACGCCCCACACGTGGCACGTGACGCATCATTCACCACGTATCACTGCTGCCACGTGGGCGATGACGCGCCGTTGAACTTGCGGGTCGTCGCCGAAGCCTTCGAACCAATGAACGTTCGGTTCGCGGCGGAACCACGTCAGTTGACGTTTGGCGTAATGGCGCACGTCGAGTTTGGTCTGTTCGATGGCGCTGGCGAGGTCGCGCGCGCCGCTCAGGAATTCGACGACGCGACGGTAGCCGTGCGCGCCGAGCGCGTTCGACGTGGCGGGCACGCCCTTCGCCAGCAGTTGCTGAACTTCTTCGACCAGCCCGGCGCGGAAGTGGTCTTCGGCGCGTTCATTGATGCGCGCGTAAAGCTCCGGGCGCGGCGGAGCGAGCGCCACAATATAAACGCGCGCCCCGGAGGGCGATGCGGCGGCGCGGGCGGGTTGCTGCGCGGAGAGCGGTCGCCCGGTTTGTAAGCGCACTTCGAGGGCACGCTGGACGCGCGACCAATCGCGTACGTGCAGTCTCGCGGCGGAGTTCGGGTCGAGGCGTCGAAGTAGTTTGTGTAAGTGTTCCGCGCCGCGCCGCTCTCTGACAACCGTTAGACGGCGGCGCAGTGCTTCGTCCGTCGGCGGACTCGGAAAGAACGGTTGACGCAGCGCGCGCAGGTAAAAGCCGGTGCCGCCGACAATCAAGGCGAGGCGACCGCGCGCCTCGATCTCCGCGATTACCTGTTCGGTGGCGCGTGCCCATTGGCCGGCGGTGTAGTTGGCCTTCGGCGGTACAAAGTCGAGCAGGTGATGTGGCACCCCGCGCCGCTCGTGGAAGGGGATTTTGGCCGTTGCAATCTCGATTTCGCGGTACACCTGGACGGAGTCGCAGTTGATGATCTCGCCGCTGAAGCGGAGCGCCAACTCGATGCCGAGCGCGCTTTTGCCGGATGCCGTCGGGCCGACCAACGCGATGACGGGGCGTGGGGTTTGGCTGGAGAGAGTCACACGCGGGAGTTGAGCAAGCGGATGATAATCACCGCCCAGATGATGAGCAGCACGA
>JACDEG010000447.1 GCA_013816505.1 Pyrinomonadaceae bacterium
GAATCTCGTCACCGTGGCGGGGCAGCATGTGCGACTCGACTTCACGCTGCAACCCGCCGGCGTAACGGCGGAACAGGTTGTTGTCAGCGAGGCCGGCGCGCCGCCGGTTGACACGACGCGGACGGTAGTCGGCGGCACCGTGACGCGCGACGAGATCGAATCGCTGCCGTTGCCGTCTCGCTCGCCGCTCGATTTCGTTTTTACTTTAAGCGGCGTCACGGAGGAGCCGCTCTCGACGCGCGACGCGGCTGAGGATCGCGACCCGGACGCGCGCTCGGCAACAGCGGAGCGGAGCGCGACGACGCCCGAAGAGGCCGGCGCGTTCGCACTCTCCGGCGGAGCGGCTTACTCGAACAACATCACGATTGACGGCCTCGACAACAACGACGACCGCGCGGCGCGCGAGCGCTTTCAACCCTCGCTCGAAGCAATCGAAGAAGTGCAAGTCATCCTCAACCAATTCTCGGCGGAGTACGGGCGGGCGTCGGGCGGGCGCATCAATCTGCGCACGCGCGGCGGCTCGAACGATTTTCGCGGGCGACTCTTCTACTTCTTCCGCGACGAGTCGTTGAACGCCAACACCTTCAATAACAACCGGCGGGGTCTCGCGCGCTTGCCGCTGCAACAGCACAACGCCGGCTTCACTTTGAGCGGCCCGCTCGACTTCGGTTCAAAATTCTTGGGGCCGCGACGTGATGCCGGGCGCGGCAGAACATTTTTCTTTGGAGCATATGAACGCGACTCGGTGCTTGATTCGGCGCTGATTGATGCGCTCGTGCCGGTCGGGTCGAATCCGCTGTTTCCGCTGCCCGCGCCGACGACGCTCGTGAGCCGCCGCGTCGAACCCTCCGCGACCGCTCCGCACCGCCCGGCAGAACTTGCGCCGTTTGTTGAACGAATCAGCACGCCGCTCACGAACCACATCTTGACGGCGCGCGTCGACCATAAATTTACCGACGCGCACAACGCCGCGTTTCTCTACCAACTCGGACGGCAGAAAAACCTGCGCCAGTTCGGCGGCGGCCTACGTCTCGCCGAATCTCTTCAGGGCCGCACGCGCGACGCTGACGCGCTTTCATACTCGGACACCTACGTCTTCTCGCCGAGCGTCATCAACCAACTGCGTGCGCAGTGGTCGCGCCTTGCGCCGTCAGTCTCCGCGCCGAACCGCGCCGACAGTCGTCCAGTCGTGTTGATTACGATCAACGATCCGCTCGATCCGCTCGACCCCGCCGACCGTTCCGGGACATTGGTCACCGGCTCGTCTTCAACCGGCGCGAGCGAGCGGCGCGAGACGCGCTGGCAGATACAGAACTCGCTGAACGTGATCGCCGGCGCGCACTCTGTGAAGATGGGCGGCGACGCGCAACGCATCCGCTCAAGCTTCGTCGATCTTGCGGACGCCGGTGGTACTTACAACTTCACGAGCGCGGGCGACTTCCTCGCGAACGCGCCGAGTCGCTTCCGGCAACGGTTCGGCACCGCGTCGATTCAGCGCAACACTTATCTCGGACTCTTCGCGCAGGACGAATGGCGGCTCGCCGCGAATCTGACAATCAGTTTCGGCATTCGTTATGAGCACGAAACGATTATCCGGGACCGCAACAACTTCGCGCCGCGCGTCGCGTTGGCTTACGATCCGCTGGGCACGGGCCGGACGGTGATCCGCGCCGGCGCGGGCGTCTTCTACAACCGGGCGATGCTACGTACGGTCGACGACTTCACGCTCGGCAGGCAAGTCGTCGAGTTTGACACCGACGCGCTCGCCGTCACCGAGCGGCGCGCGTTCGTCGCCGCGAATCTACGCTTCCCGGAAGTGCTCGCCGCCGATTCGCCGCAGGTCAGAGAACTCGGCACGCGCGTCACAAACTTTTCGCGCCGCCTTGACCCGCGCTTGCGTCTCCCGGAAAGCTACCAAGCCAACATCGGCTTCGAGCGAGAGGTCGGCGGCAGGTTCGTGTTGGAAGCGAACTACACCTTCAACCGGACGGTTCATTTGTGGAGGGAGTTCAACGCCAACGCCCCGGTGCTGCCCAGCCGGTATCGAGATTTCACCGCCTATCTGCTCGCGCGCGACTTCGCCAACTTCCGTGGCGTCGGTGGCGCGCGCCCGCTCTACGATTCATCAAGCGCCGGCGAACTGGTGCGTTTTACGAACGTCGCACCCGACCCAATGCAACCGGATACGGTCGTGCGCGCCGTCGAATTCGGGCTGCCCGTTTCAGTCTTCAACCTCAATAGCGTCAGTTCAACGTCCGCGCTCGAAGCGGCGCACGGCGCGTTGAACGAGTTGCGGCCCGACCCGACGCGCGGGCAGATTGAACAGCTTGTCTCCGTTGGCAACAGTTCGTATCACGGCCTGACCGTCGAAGCTCGCCGCCGTTTCGAGCGTCGGCCCGTCGGTCTCGCGTTCTCGTTGCGCGCCGGCTACACGCTGTCGCGTCTGATCGACGACGGCATCGTGAACACGTCGAGCGCACTCGTCGCGGGCGACTTTCACGCCGAACGTGCGCGCAGCCTGCTCGACCGCCGCCACCGCTTCGTCTTCTCCGGCACGTTCGACGCGCCGCGCGTGTTGGGTCGCGTGCGTGTGTCGCCGATTCTGCGCGTGGCTTCGGGGGCACCCTTTAACATCAGCGCCGGCGGCGTGGATCGAAATCTCGACGACGTGAGCAACGACCGTCCCGTCTTCAATGGCGATGTGGGGCGGCTCCGTGCGCGCCACCCCGGCGAGCCAATTGACGCGCGACTCGTCGAAGCGTTCGCGCTGCCGAGCATCGGCCAAACGGGGAACCTGCCGCGTAACGCGGGCCGCGGCTTCGGCCTGGTAATGTTTGATTTGAGTGTGACACGTGAGTTCCGCGTCGGGGAGGGGAAGCGGCTGCGTCCGACAATCGAAATCGACAACGTGCTCAACCAGACTGTGTTCACTTTCGGGGCCGAGTTCGTTAACTTCAACGCCCTGCGTCCGACCGCGACCGCCGCGCAACGCCAGGCCTTTCTCGACTCCTTTCTGGTTCCGACGCGGACCTTGCGCCCGCGCGCGATCCGCCTCGGACTGCGATTCGATTTCTAAATTCAGACCTCATCGGATTGGCACACCGGAGCCATTAACAAGGATGGACAAGATAAGCAGAAGGGATGAGAGCGGAAGGTCAGAAGGACGTTCCAAAATTATTCGAGTAGCGAAAGTTGGATTGTTTTTGCTTCTGATCTTTACAATGATGTTCGGAATATTTCTGTGGAGGTTCGCTTCTAGAGAAGCGAGCAGAGAGGAATTGCTCTGCTTTAGAAATCAAATAGAAGTCGGCTACACAAAAGAGCAAATCAAAAGTGTTTTCGTCTCTGGGAACTACAAGCATCTCGAACTCCTAGAGTTTGCAAATGATGCTGCCAATACTCACGGCAACGTATGGCACGTCTCCACACTTCTTGAGTTTGGAGCCAGCAACTGGGTTTTATGGCTATATTTTAGTGATTCGAGGATGACCAGTATGAAGGTGCGCCTTGAAGACAGCGAGAATATAAAGCCGCATGATGCGCCCCCAGATATAGGGACGGCACGGGGCGTGCCCGTTTCGTGTGTAGGTGTGGCCGGATGTGTCGACGAGTCGGCGAACACGGCCCGCCCGCCGCTGTGCTAAACTCGCGCCGGTTCCAAGTTCGTGAAGGCATCGCGGGGTAGAGAGTGAAGAGAGATGGATACCGCCGGCTCATCAAAAATGCATGATGAAGAAGTCGAAGCAGCGTTGCTTGACGCCGAGTTGTTCATTAAGTACGCGGCGCCGCTCCGCGCGGTGAAACGTCTACAGGGCGCGCTCGAACTCCACCCGCGTTCCATCCCGCTACGCGAAAAGCTGCGCGAGATTGCCGCCGCCAACAAGATGCCCGACGAAGCCGCCCGCCAATGTCTGGCGCTCGCCAGTCTCTACATCGTCCACGAAAATTTCGAGGCCGCGCACGAACGACTGTTACAGGCCAAGCAGTTCGACCCGCGCATCTCGGTCACCTCCGGCCTCGACGCTATTCGACGCGCCCGCCGCCCCGACCTCGGCGCGCAGAAAGCGGCGGCCGTCGACGAATCGCCCGGACAAGCGCGCCGCGTCACGTTGGCCGGAGACCTCTCTGCCGTCAGCATCTTCGACGCCGTGCAGGTGCTTGAAAACTCGCGTCTGACAGGCGTGCTAACTGTGCGCGGCGACGGCGACAGGCAGGGACAGGTACACTTTAACGAAGGGCGCATCGTCGGCGCCGAGAGCGGGGAGAGTGAACCACTCGAAGCCTTCCGCAGGGTGGTCGAGATGACCGATGGCGGGTTCGAGTTCGAGAAGTCCGCGGAAGAGCACCCCGTCACGATCAACTCCGCCGGCAATACCAACCTGATTCTCGACACACTGCGCCAACTTGATGAAGAGAAGATGTAACTCAATGGTGACAGGTGACAGGTGACAGGTGACAAGAGAAGACAGCCAGCTTGTCACTGCTGCGGTCATAACTCACTGCCGAGCCACACTAGCGAACCCGTTGTTGAAAGACTGCGCCGCCCGCCATGAACATTGATCTTCCTGTCACCCGTCACCTGTCACCCGTCACCTGTCTTGAGACTTCACTATCAGTCGAGCAGCACGCGCGTGCGCAAAACTTCGGCGCGTTCGAGCGCGGCCAGCAGGCGCAGGAATTGTTGGTAGCTTTTGCTGCGGGCGTGGGTGCGCTGGAGTTCCCGCGCGGAGAGGTCGTAGCGGAGCACGAGGTCGAGGAAGTCGTAGTAATCGGCGGTCGCCGCGTGCGGCAATTCGCGTGTGTAGGTGGTTCGCGCGGCGTCGCGCGACGTGAACCCGGCGAGCGCGTCGAACAAGTTGTCGGTCGTCATGTGCGCGGCCTCGCGCGTGAGTCGGATCGGTAGTCGCAACTCGAAGAAGCGGAGGCCGTCCGGCGTGGTGACACGGCGCAGCTCCTTCGTTCCTTCGCCGTCGAAAGGCGAATCGGCTTCGAGCAAAACGCGCAGCAGCCGCGGCTGTTCTTCGCGGTCAATCGTGTCAAGCGCGAGCTGGACGCGGTCGGCGATGAACTTTTCAAACTGCGCTTCGAAGGGATAGTTGATGCGACCGAGGCAGCCGACCGGCTCACCTTCGCCCCCGACCTGACGCGGCAGGTTTGCTGGGCACGACTCGCACACTACCGTCTCGTTCTCCATCCGCTCGATCTCTTCGCCCGCCCGCTCGACGAATTGGAGTTTCTCTGCCGTCGGCGCGGACGCCTCGCCGGTCGTCAAACGTGCATGGATGCTGGCGAGTCGTCCCCACGCGCGCAGATGCTCTTCGGCAT
>JACDEG010000448.1 GCA_013816505.1 Pyrinomonadaceae bacterium
TACGAGAGACGCAGTTCGTTCGTCAGAGCCGACGAAAAGACGTGCGTCTCGGCCACTTGGAAGTTATACAAACGCGAGGTAAAGTCTGCATCGAAGCCAGGGAATCCAGCCACACCGCCTAACGGGTTGTCCTGAGTGTTGGAGAGGAAGCGTCCCGAAAGCTGATCTTCTTCGCCAAGTTTGTGATCGATACGTACCTGATACTGGCGAAAGTTATCAATTGAAGCAAAGTTTCTGAAGAAGTCGCCAAACTCGATGTTGCCTCGATCGACGCCGTTGACTGTTCCGAGAGCGATATTGATAGGACTCGCGTTCGCCACGGTGTTTGCAGTTGCAGCAAGATACAGGTCTACGTTCGCACTCGCACCAGCCGGGAATAATTGGCGTAGCCGGTCGCGCCCTGCCTGCGTCAGCGTCGCCAACTGGGATGACGCTGAAGAGCGCCGTCGATCTTCTTGGTATGCGCCAAAGAAGAACGTCCGATTACGGACGATGGGGCCACCGATAGTGCCGGAATAGATGTTCTGCGTGCCGGAGTTCGGGTGACCACGCGCGATGACCACAGGATTGCGAGATTCTCTGCTGGTAATTGCATCGTCACGCGTCGAGTCCAGGAAGAAGGCAGCGGTACCGTGGAACTCGTTGGTGCCGCTTTTGGTGATGACGTTGACTACCGCACCGCCTGCGCGACCGAACTCAGAATCGTAATTCGAAGTTTGCACCGAAACTTCTGCGACCGCATCAGGATTGGTGATTTGAAATCCCTGACCGGCGACCGAGATGTCATTATTCTCAGTACCGTCAATCAGGAAGTTGTTCGAGCGTCCGCGTGCGCCGTTCACAGAGAAAGTGCCGACGCCAAAACCGCCGCGATTAGACGAAACGCCGGGCAGCGTTAATGCGAGCGCAACCGGATTACGACCGGCAAACGGCAGTTCTGTAATTTGCTGCGTCGAGATGTTGCCGCCGCGCACGGGGGCTTCGGTCTGCAGCGCCGCACCCGCTTCCGCGACCACGTCCACGGTGATCTGCTGGCCGCCGAGGGTCAGTTGCGCGTCCACGACGGAGGTTTGGTTGGCGTTAACGGTGATGTTTGTTTTCGTCAGCGCGCCGAATCCGGTGGCGGTGATTTGGACGGTGTAGGTGCCGAGGTCAACGGCGTCGAAGCGGTAGAACCCTTCGTCGTTGGTGGTTGCTGTGCGACTCAGCCCGGTGTCGCTACCGGTCAGTGTGATCGTCGCGCCGGGGACGACGGCGCCCGCCGGGTCAGCGACGACGCCGCTGACGGTGCCACGACTGGTCTGGCCCACAGCGACGAGCGCAAACGCGAGTAGGGTAGTGACGAAAATAGCTGCTCTCATTATTTTCACGTTCAAGTACTCCTTAATGTGTCAGGTTGAAGATTCGCAAATGATGGATCGCCGACCGGCGAGGTGGATAATCTATTTTTACCTCATTCGACCGAGAACTGGGCACCGTATTGAAAACGGGGTCGGAGATGCTCAGGGCAAGTTTTGCGCCATGCGCGGGCGAGTCTCTAACCTTCTTGAAATCCTAAACATCCGAGTGGGAATTATACTCTCCAGAATCAAAATTTTGGAAATACATCCAAAATAATAAATACCATGATAGTGGCTGACTGCCTGGAGACCGAGATTCCAGACAAGATTTAGGCGGGCGAATAGGCCACGGACTGTGTGCTACAATCCGCCACGTTTCAAGCACGCTCATCAACCCACAGTCCTCGACTCTGTAACAACTGACATGGCGGCCTCACCTGTAAATCAACTGTCACTGACTCCGCTCGGCGCGGGCGATTTGATTGACCGCACGGTGCGGCTCTATCGGCGGCATCTGGGGGCGCTGATCCGGACGGCGGCGCCGCCCGTTATCGTCTCGGCCATCGGCGTGGTGCTGTGGACAATCGGCGTCAAATCAATCGCGGCGACGGACAGCGGCGGGCGGCTCTTCGCTTACATCGCGCTGGCCGGCGGCGGGGTGGTGCTGATGGTGTGCGGCTACCTGCTGCACCTGATTGTCGTCGGCGGCGCGTCGCGCAACCTGGTGACGCATCTGCTGTGGAACGAGCCGGTGTCAGCGCGCGCCATCTACCGGAGCGTACAGTCGAGGTTCTGGGGTCTGCTCGGCGCGACGCTGGCGGTCGCGTTCTGCGTCACGGTGGCGGCTGCGGTCGCGCTCGTCGTGTGGTACATCATCATCATCTTTGCCGTCCTCGGCGTCGCCGCGGGCATGCAGATCAGTATGGGGCACGCGGTGGCTTGGGTACTCGCGGCGTTCGGGGTCGTGATCGTGGCGGGCGGTTCGTACGCCGCGTTGTGGCTCTTCTTTCGGCTGGCGGGGCGCGTCGTGTACGTGCCGCAGGTGATGATGGTCGAAGGGCTGGGCGTGTTCGCGGCCGTCGCCCGCAGCGCGAAGCTGGCGCAAGGCAACGTGCGGCGACTGATGGCGATGTTCGTGTTCACCACCTTCGCGACCTATTCGGCGCTGCTGCTGCTGCTGATCCCGCTCGGCTGGTACGGCCACTTAAACGGCATCAACCCACTCGCGCTCACTGACAGCGACTGGCCGGTCTGGTACTCAATCGGCTACCAGGTCGTCGCGCAGTGCAGCACGATTCTGCTGACGCCGGTGTGGATGCTCGGTCTGTCGCTGCTCTACGTCGACGAGCGCGTACGGCTGGAAGGCTACGACATCGAGTTGATGGCGGCGCGGGTGTTCGGCGAGATGCCCACGCTCACGACGCAGGGTGCCGTCCCGCTCTCGCCGGCACTCGCCGCACCGCTCGTCAAGCCACGCACTCATTCAGTGCTCGGACTCTGATTCGGAAGATGACTCACCGTGAGCCGAAAAGTTTTCCTGATGACGCCGACTTCCGCGCGACGCCGTGCGGCGTCATGCTCGCGATGCTGCTCTTCGTTATGTTCAGCCCGTTGCAGAC
Source organism: Pyrinomonadaceae bacterium (assembly GCA_013816505.1). Lineage (GTDB taxonomy): Bacteria > Acidobacteriota > Blastocatellia > Pyrinomonadales > Pyrinomonadaceae > JACDEG01. The sequence goes on from JACDEG010000448.1 coordinate 2,960, forward strand.
GGTGGCGATTCCGCTTCCCGAATACCGCGCACGGGTGAGTGAAGCGGCCATCACGCTTGACGCGCTCACCGGCGTTGACGAAGAGGCGGACGAAACAGAGCGCGCGGCGTACGTTGCGCGCTCGCTCGCCGAGGTGCGCCGCCTATTGCCGCCCGCCGACCGCGTCGAGTGGGCAGGCGACTCGGTGGAAATCGATAACTCGTGGCTGCACGCGGCGCTGGACGCTTACGCGCGGCTGCCGTCCGATGCTTCGGACACGGCGCGGGCTGAGGCGCTCACGCGAGCCGCCGAACGGCTCGCCGCGCTAGGTGACCGGCTCGCCGAAATCGAAGGCACCACAGTCAACGTTGTCAGAGACAAAGAGGCCGAGAAGGGGCGGCTCGCGGCGATCCTGCGGCGACCCGAATACAACAAACCGGCGTCGCAAGGGAATGCGCTGCAAAACCTATTCGAGCAGATCAAAAACTGGCTGCTCTCGCTCTTCCCCGACCCGGAGCCGCTCACGCCGGGCACGAGTCGGGGGTTGTCGACCGCTGCGCAGATTTTCGTCTACGCGCTGGCGCTCGGCGTGATCGGCTTGGTGCTGTGGAAATTCGGCGGGCGTCTGTTCCCACGCCACATATTCCAGCGCGTGACTCCGAAGCGTGAGGCGCGCGTCGTGCTCGGCGAGCGCGTCGAGGCAGATCAAACGACGGGTGATTTGTTGGCCGAGGCCGAACAGTTGGCGCGCGCCGGAGAGATGCGCGGCGCGATCCGCAAAGCCTACGTCGCACTGCTCTGCGAATTCGGTGACCGCGGAATCGTCCGCCTCGCGCAGCACAAAACGAACCGCGACTACCTCCACGCCGTGCGTGATGGCGGCGCGCCGCCCGCCATTTATCGCTCGATGCAACCGCTGACAGACAGTTTCGAAAAGCACTGGTACGGACTCGAACCCGCCACCGAGACGGACTGGATGGATTTCCGCCTGCGCTGTCACGAGGCACTGCGGTGAACTTCCAGATGACAGCCGGACGTGCGAAAGCATCGTCATCCTCCACTTTGGCCTGGTGCCTTTGACCTTTTTATTTTTGCCTGACCACTTGATGCCGTGCAGGAACGCTTAGTCATCTTTTTGTCAATCGCGCTGGTGCTGGCGTTGCTCGTCGCACTGAACGCGGCGTCATACGTGCGCGTGGAGCGCGAAGTCGCTTCTGAGTTACGGCCTGATCGTTCGACGACCAACGCTGACGCGACCGGGACGCGCGCCCTCTATGATTTTCTGCAGGAGACGGGTCACCAGGTCGTGCGTTGGCGTCTGCCGCCGGCGTCGTTGACGAACGCGGCGTCGCCGAATCGTGATGTGGTCAAGCCAGCGACGATGGTCGTCGTCGGGCAGGTGCGCCGCCAGTTCGAGGATGAAGAGGTTGACAGCCTGCTGCGTTGGGTTCGACAGGGTGGGCGACTGGTGATCGTCGACCGCCTGCCACCACCGCAACTGTTGCCGGCTTCGGGCCGCTGGCGCGTCGCCGCCGAGATCGTCGAGTACCCGCAATCCGGCATCCGCCCCGACGACGCCGACGCGATGACGGCGGGCGTCACACCGTTGAAGCCCGCGCAACCGTCGCTCCTAACGCGCGATGTCGAGCAGATAATGCGCTCGCGTTTCGCGGGGCGCCTCACCGTCTATGCCGACGAGAAACCGAACGCGGCAGCGCGCGACGCGAACCCTACAGCGTCGCCGTCTGAAGCCCCGGCTGAGTCGCCGACACCGAGCACGGTCAGAGAGGATGACGCGCAAGACGATGCGGAAATTTATGAGGGCGACATCAAGCAGGGATCGAGCGGCGCGGCGCGGGATGAGCCGAACACTTTTCCGGCTCAGTCACCGCCGATACAATCAGCACCGGCCGGCGGCGAAGGCATTGGGAGAGTCGAAGTCGAAGACGCAGCGCCGCCCTCTGAACCCAACCCGGCTCTCGCCCCGGTCGAGCACATCGCCGACGGGCGCAAGGAAGGAAGCGGCGCGCTGCTGTTGGACTACGTCTACGGGCGCGGGCGCGTCGTCGTGCTGAGCGACCCGTTCATCGTTTCGAACGCCGGAATCGGGCGCGCCGACAATTTGCAACTGGCCGTCAACGTTGTCGCCGGCGCCGGCGGGTTAATCGCTTTTGACGAATTTCATCAAGGTCGTGGCGCGACGCAGAACCGCACCATCGCTTATTTCGCGGGCACGCCCGTGCTCGCCCTCGGCGCGCAGGCCGCTCTGATCGTGCTCGTCATGTTGTGGTCGCGGGGTCGCCGGTTCGCGCGCCCGTTGCCGGCGACGCGCGTCGACCGGCGCTCGAGTCTGGAGTTCGTCGCGTCGATGGCCGAGTTGCAGC
>JACDEG010000048.1:0-2137 GCA_013816505.1 Pyrinomonadaceae bacterium
GTATTCTCCGGAGTGCGCGAGGTGCGGGCCGCGATCAGCGCGGCGCGCGACAACAGAGGGCGCGGGCCGCGCACGATTCTGTTCATCGACGAGATTCATCGCTTCAACAAGGCTCAGCAGGACGCATTGCTGCCGGCTGTCGAAGACGGCACGGTGACGCTCATCGGCGCCACGACCGAGAACCCATCGTTTGAAGTGACCGGTGCGCTGCTGTCGCGCACGCGCGTTGTCGTCCTCGAACCGCTGACCGAGGCGGACATCGAATCAATTTTGCGCCGTGCCATCGCCGACCCGGAGCGCGGACTGGCGAACCTTCAGCCTCAGATTTCAGACGAAGTGCTGGGACGACTCGCGCACGCCGCCGGGGGCGATGCCCGCGTCGCGCTGGCGGCGCTCGAAGCAGCGGTCGAGTCAACCGCGCCCGACGCGGGCGGCGCCCGCCATGTTACCGACGAGACGGTTGTTGAAGCCGTGGGTCGCGCCCGCTACGCCTATGACAAAGGCGGCGAGGAACATTACAACCTCGCGTCGGCGCTGATAAAATCACTGCGCAACTCGGACGTGAATGCGGCGCTCTATTGGCTGGCGCGCTTGATCGAAGGCGGCGCCGACCCTGTTTTCATTGCGCGCCGTTTGTGCATTCTCGCTTCCGAAGACATCGGCCTCGCCGATCCGCAGGCGATGGTGCAGGCGGCGGCGGCGGCGCAGATTACGCAACTTATCGGTCTGCCGGAGGCGCTCTATCCGCTGTCGCAGGCGACCATCTATTTGGCGCACGCGCCGAAGTCTAACGCCGTCAAGCGCGCGTTCCACGCCGCCGCCGAGGACGCCCGCGAGACAGCCCGCGAGCCTGTCCCGCTGCATCTGCGCAACGCAATTACGCCGCTGATGAAACGCACTGGCTATGGCGGCGGCTATCGCTACGTTCACGACGACCCGCGCGCGCGCGAAGAGATGGAGTGTCTGCCCGAACGTTTGCGCGGGAAAAAGTACTGGGATGGAATAACCAATAACTCAAACGTGACAGGTGACAAGTGACGGGTGACAGGATGAATGCGGATTGCGGATTGCGGATTTAAAAAGACTCTTCTAGTTCTTCAATCGGCAATCAACAATCCCTTGGGTCTGTCCTGTCACCTGTCACGATTTACCTGTCACGTTTGAAAAATAAGGAGGTGTGAGTGAGCAGTCTGATGGCTACTATGATTTCAGGTAAATCGGACAAGGAGATGGCCTTTCTTCACGATCTTTATGTATCGACCGACTGGGGCGAGCGATTCGCGGAGTTGATTGACGAGCACGTTAAGCTGCCGAAGAGTGGCCGCGTTTTGTACGTCGCGGCGGGCACGGGCGGGCATGTGCTCGCGATGCAGGAGCGGGCCGACGACGAGGTCACGATCATCGGCGTGGACGAGAGCGAGGAGCGTCTGAAGCTCGCGCGCGAGAAGGCGGCGGTGGTCAAAGCGGGCGGGCGGATTGAATTCCGCGCGGCGCAGTTGGAGACGCTCGCGTTCGAAGACGATTTGTTCGACCTGGTGGTCGGCGACGCTTCGATGGTTGCGCCGGAGCGTCTGCCAGAGGTGCTCGCGGAGATGGTGCGCGTCGCCAAGCCCGGCGCGCGGGTCGCATTAAACGTCGTCACGGCTTCGAGCTTCGGCGAGTTTTTTTCGATCTATTGGGAAGCGCTCATTAACGTCGGGATGCTGGCGCAGAGCGAGACGGTCGAGACATTGATTAATGAACTCCCGACCGTCGCCGGCGTCGAGGCTCTGGCCGCCACGGAGTCGCTTGATAAGATCGAGTCGTGGACACGCCCCGAAGAGTTCGACTTCGCTTCGGGCGATGATTTCCAGAACGCGCCGCTGATCAAAGACTTCCTGCTGAGCATCTGGCTTGAGCCGTTGCCCGATGGCGATTCGCAAATTGTGGTCACGCGCGAGATTGCGCGCATCATCGATGAAGAAAGAAACGAAGCGGAGTTTTCGCTCTCGGTTAAAGCCACCCTGGTCGTCGGGCGCAAAGCCAACTGACGGCGAACCGATTCAGAATCGAGTGTGGGTTGACCCGAATACCGAGACGTGAGACCAGATCACAAACATTGAGATTGTTTAGATCGAACTAAAGAGAGTGGTCGCCG
>JACDEG010000048.1:2147-19117 GCA_013816505.1 Pyrinomonadaceae bacterium
CCACCACTCTTGCAACGATTGATTCTCGATTCAGCGCGGTTTGTTGAGGCTGAACTTTTCGGCCGCCAACTCATCTTCGCGGATGGGGGTCGACTCGGCGGCGCGCAGTTGCTCGCGCTGGCGTGCGCTCTCTAGTTCGCGCTCGTCTTCGCCTTCGTTGACGCCTTTCTTAAACTCGCGGATGCTCTTCCCCATCCCCTTGGCGAGTTGCGGGAGGCGCGTGCTGCCGAATAGCAGCAGGAGGATGACGAGGATGATGATTAATTCCTGCATACCTAATCCAGCCATAACTAAAACCCTCTGCCGGCCCCGGCCCGGCGTAAGTTAAAGACGGACGCTTCAGTTAGCCGCGTCGTCCGATTCGTAGTAAAGGTATTTGCGCCACGTCTCGTCGGCCCGCCCCAAATAGCGCATGATCTGACGATTGACGTGGTGTGAAAACCCGCGCGGACGGCGAACCAGATGCATCTTCGCTTCCTCCGGCGTCCGACTTCCCTTGCGATGGTTGCAGCGCTTGCAGCAGGCCACCAGATTATCCCACGTCGACTCGCCGCCGCGCGAGCGCGGATGCACGTGATCCAGCGTCAACTCTGACGGTGGCAGTTGCTTGCCGCAATACTGACACGTTGAATGATCTCGCAGCAGAATGTTCTTACGCGACAGCGAGCGGTTTTTAAACGGGATGTGAATGTATTCCGTCAGACGAATCACCGAGGGCGCGTGGATCGACATCTTCGCTGCATGCAGCACGTGCCCGTTATGCTCTTCGACGCGCGCGACTCCCTTAAAAATCATCACAATCGCGCGCCGTTCATTGCACACGTTAATCGGTTCGTAAGACGCATTAAGGACTAAAACCCGTCCATTCATACTGTTTCCTGATATTACGCGCGCGCGGTCGGAAGTGTCAAAAGGCCGCCACCCGCGCGTCTCGCGCTCCCACCTTTCGCAAGCGGCGATTACAGGCACCACGAACACTCCTCGCAGTCAGCATAACCCCGGATCGTTTCATCTTTGTTAATTCTCCACCGCCGGAATGCGGCGACGCGGCGTTGAAGAGTCGTCATCTCTCGCAATCGCCGCGTCGCTTTTTTTTGAGGGGCACCCTTTCGTACATCAGATAGGTTTCGCCCTGTGGACTACTTAAAACTACCCCCGAAGCATAACTCACCTCGGCTGATATTTACGACCGCCGCACGTTTACCCGACGTTCGTACATCCTCAGCGGCTTCCGGGGTGTAAGGCATCAACTCGGCGTGAGATGTTCTGCCGAAGGGGAATATCCTGTCGAGCAATCTGATCGAGAGCGGGAGGTGCGACCAGACCAGCATAATCCTTTCCGGCAACCCGGACCTCATCCATTCAGGTGCGGGGTCAAGGAAGTGGTGTGCCTTGTAACCCCGCAACTTGCACAGCCCGTAATAGACCTCGAAGGCGAGAAAAAATAGAACTTGGCGGGCACGACGGGCGTGACTCTTCGGGTGGCTATACAGATGATGAACTTCAACCATTCGACTCTTTTACCCATCACTGCCTTCCCTACCAAAAAGAAACCCAACAACTTGATGTCACCTTAAACTTCGGAAGCGGTCGGTGGCTTCGACCAGCGCGGCGGTGTTGCCCGGTTCGAGCGCCGAGTGGCCCGCGTCAGGAGTGATGCGCAAGTCGGCTTCCGGCCACGCCCGGTGCAAGTGCCACGCGCTGACCAACGGACAGACCACGTCGTATCTGCCCTGCACGATCACGGCGGGGATGTGGCGAATTTTGTCGACGTTCTCGATGAGGTAATTCTCCGTTTCGAAGAAAGCGTTGTTCATAAAGTAGTGGCATTCGATGCGCGCGAACGCGAGCGCAAACTCCGGCTCGCCAAAGTGGTCGATCAATCCCTGATCCATAAAGAGCTTCGAGGTGCTGCCCTCCCAGATGCTCCACGCCCGCGCCGCTTCGAGCCGCACCGCCCTGTCGTCGCTCGTCAGACGACGATGATAAGCCGACAGCATATCGCCGCGCTCGCCTTCCGGGATGATCGACACGAACGACTCCCACACGTCGGGGAAGATTTCGCTCGCCCCTTCCTGATAGAACCATCGCACTTCTTTCGGATGGCACAGAAAGATGCCACGCAGCACCAGCGCCCGCACTTGCGGCGCGTGTCTCTGCGCGTAGGCCAGCGCCAGGGTGCTGCCCCACGAGCCGCCGAAGACGACCCAGTCTTCGATTCCTAAATGCGCGCGCAGCTTTTCGATGTCTTCAACCAAGTGCCAGGTCGTGTTCTCTTCGAGGCTCGCGTGCGGCGTGCTCTTTCCCGACCCGCGCTGGTCGAACAGCACAATGCGGTACGCCTCCGGGTCGAAGAAGCGGCGATAGTCTGGGGTCGTGCCACCGCCGGGGCCTCCATGAAGAAAAACCACTGGCAGCCCGTCGGGGTTGCCCGACTGTTCGTGATACATCTGATGGACCGGCGACACGGCGAGCATGCCCTGGTCGTAAGGTTCAATCGGCGGATAAAAGGTTCTCATAGCGACATCATACATCAAACAGTTTCCAGTTTTCAGTTTCCAGTTTTGAGCTGAAAACTGAAAACTGTTCTGCCTTCCTACTTTCATCTTCGCTCACCGTCGCCATCACGCGCGGGCGACGGTGAGCACGAAGACCTGTTCGGCACCCGCCGCGCGCAGCACGCCGGCGCACGCCGAGACTGTTGCGCCGGTTGTGAACACGTCGTCGATCAGCAGGATGCGTTCACCTTTGACGAGACGTGGTTGTGTAACTTGGAAAGCGTCGGCGACGCTTTCGCGGCGCGCGCGTGCGTCCATCCCGGCGCGATGCGGTTCGGTGTGAGTCGCGCGGGCGAGGCTCGATTCATAGAACGGCAATCCGGCGGCGGACGCGAGCGAGCGCGCGAGCACCGCCGCTTGATTGAACCCGCGTTCGCGTTCGCGCTTGCGGTGCAGTGGGACGGGGAGGACGAGCGTCGCCGCGTCGAGTGGCGGGCGTTGTTGCGCATCACGCAGCAGGCTGACCACACGCGCGCCGATGTAAGGTTCGCGTTTCAACGCGAGCACCGCCGCGCGCAACGCCAGTTCATAAACCCCGACCCCGCGCGCCGCCGTGAACTCCTCGGCCTCGCAACGGCGGCAGCGAACCTCGGCCCGTTTGTCTTCAGTCACCCCGCCCGGCGAGGGCGCGCCGCACTTCCAACACAGAGTCTCGGCGCCAGTGAAAACGCGCGTCCGCTGCCAGCACGGAGCGCACGCCGGCGCATCGCGGCGCGCCTCGACGCTCGCCCCCTCGCACACGGCGCACACCTGTGGGTAGACGAGCGCTAGCGCCGCGTCGTAGAGCGCGTCCAACTTGGCGGGAAGAATCTTCATCGAGTTACTCGGAGCGGCGGCGGCAACATAAGCACCTCGCGCAAAAGTTTATCGGTATGTAGGATGAATGAACCAGATGTCAGATGTCGGATGTGAGATGCTGGATAGAACACCTGCCCAACTTCCGGACTAACATCCAGCATCTCACATCTCACATCTGTTCCTCGTATGCCGCTCGATGCGAGAAAAGAAAAACCACCCGGCTCACTGCTCGCGAGTCGGGTGGTTCGGCGGACGACACATGTTTGTGTGAACGGCCTCAGTCTTCATTCTCAGTCAACATGCCGCGCTCCTGCAAATCCTGACAGCGGAGGCAATACCGCGCCCACGGCACGGCGTCCAGGCGTTTTTCCAGCACCGGTTCGGCGCAGTTGACGCAGTCGCCGTAGTCCCCGGCTTCGACCCGCTTCAGCGCTTCGTCGATCAGCCCGAGCAGGCGGCGGTCGTTGGCCGACATCGAAATCATAAGCTCTTTCGTGTAGGCGTTGGCGGCCATGTCCGCGGGGTCATGCGTGGCCTCGGCGTCGCGCTCGCGGCTCGACATCTCAGCTTCCGTCACCTGTCTGAAGAGCGCTTCGCGCCGCTCAAGCAGACGGTCACGGTATGTTTTCAACTTTCGTTTATCCATTGTCGGTGTCTTCTCCTCATCGACTACCCTACTTGCTTTTATGAAGTGTTAAATTTGCGATTCCCGCCTGAAGCTGGTAGTCGCCATCTTCAGCATCTTGTTCCGAACCGCACTCCGGAAGCCAAAAGCCACCCATCACTTCTGATACGGCAACCCGCGCATAATCGTGTAAGCCCGGTACAGTTGCTCGACGAGCACCACGCGCGCCATCTCGTGCGTCAGCGTCAGGGGCGAGAGTGACCAGCGAATGTCGGCCCGCGTTCTCACCCGCGGCGCGACACCGTAATGTCCGCCCACGACAAAGGCCACTTCCTTGACCGCCCTTCCCTGCCAGCGCTCGACCTCCGTCGCTAGTTCCGGCGAACTCCACTGCCGTCCCTCCACATCGAGCAGCACCGCCAGGGCATCAGATGCGAGCGACGCCATGATTCGTTTGCCCTCATCTTCGAGACAGACGTGCGCTTCGCCACCCGCCGCTTCGCGTATCTCCGTCACCTCGCACCGCACGAATCGGCTCAGCCTTTTCGTGTAGTCTTCGAGGAGCGCGCGAAGGTGCTCGCTTCTCGTCCGGCCCACCCAGATCAAGCGAAAACGCATCATCGAGAAGAGTTAGGGACACAGCCGAGAGGCCGGGAATCAGTGCCGCGACTCGACCGCCACTCGCTCCCCTTTACTCCCGCCTCCCTCCGTCGTCGATTCTTTCGTAGCGCGCCAATTTCTCGTAAAGATTCTTGCGGCTGATGCCGAGCAGACGCGCCGCTTTGGACTTATTTCCGCGCGCGACCACCAACGTTTCGCGCACGTATTCGGCTTCAAGTTCAGCGAGCGTCAGACGCCGTGCCGCCTTCAGTCTGACGGCGGCCCTAACCGCCTCCGGCAAATCCATCACCCCCAACTCTTCGGCGTCGGAAATGATCACCGCGCGCTCGATCAAGTGCGACAGTTCGCGCACATTGCCGGGGAAGTCGTAATCGTCAAAGACGGCGAGCGCCTCGGTCGTGAGACGCTTCGCCCGTCGGCCGTGTTTAGCGGCGTAGGCTTCGAGGAACTTCGCGGCCAACAGGTGAACATCCTCGCGTCGCTCGCGAAGTGGCGGCACGTGAATCCGCACCACATTCAGTCGGTAGAAAAGGTCTTCGCGGAACGCGCGCCGTCGCACCGCTTCGTCAAGGTCGACGTTCGTCAGCACGATTAAACGCGCGTCGACCCGAATGGTGCGCAGGCCGCCAAGACGCTCGAACTCGCGCTGCTCAATCACCCGCAGCAGTTTCGCTTGCGCGTCGGTCGTCAGGTGCGCAATCTCGTCGAGGACGAGCGTCCCCTTGTGCGCCGCTTCGAAGCGTCCGGGCTTCGCCCTGGTCGCGCCGGTGAACGCGCCCCGCTCGTAGCCGAACAACTCGGCCTCCAGCAACTCGCGCGGCAACGCGGCGCAGTCGATCTTTACCAACTCGCCAGCCGCGCGGCGCGAGCGGGCGTGAATGAAGAATGCGAGCAAGTCTTTCCCGGCGCCCGATTCGCCGGTGACCAGCACGTTCGCATCGGTCGCGGCGACACGCTCCGCGAGCCGCACCGCCTCGCGCATCGCTTCGGACTGCGCGACGATGCCGGTCACGATTCGCTTCTCACAGAGCCATCGCGCGCGGCTGGTTCGTCACCGCGCAAGTCCGGCGGCAGCGCGACGCGCCCGGCGTCACGCCACAGCCGTTCGAGGTTATAAAAGCGTCGCGACTTTTCTTCGAAGATATGGAAGATGAAGTCACCGTAATCAAGCAGCACCCACTCCGCCGCGCCGTAGCCCTCAATTCGCAACGGCCTGACGCCTTGCTTCTTCAGCCGCTCCACCACCTCATCAGCGATGGCCTGCACCTGGCGTATGTTCGTACCGCTCGCGATTAGAAAATAGTCGGTGAAGTTTGCGACCGCGCGCAAATCGAGCACTACCGGATCGAGCGCCTTCTTCTCGCTCGCCCCAAAGAGGGCCGTGCGGACTCGCTCGTCCAACCCTTCGTCGCGTGTGCCTTCAGCCACGCCGTGCGTCTCGGGCGCGACCGTCGCCGGCGTCGCCTCGGCTGTTTGACGTGATTTAGTGTTTGCCATCACCGTGTCCGGCGTTAAAAAGTTTTCGTTCATGCGCTTCCTTGTAAAACTTGTACTTCGTAATGTAACCCGCCACCGAAGGCGCGACCGCTTCCGCCAGCATCCCGCCCCGGCCTTCGGACACCGCACGGCGAATCGAGGTCGATGAAACGTCAATATGCACGATGTCCGTCAGAAAAATTTTCGTCCCCGTACCTTCGTCAAGCGTGCGTTCGATGACCCCGCCGCCCGCCCCGCGCACGTCAATAATTCTGTTTCGCACATCGCTTGTGACGTGCCCTGTGCTCAGTTCACAGCCGGGACGGGTCACGACGATATGATCTACCATCGTCAGCACCCGTTCCCACTCACGCCAGGTCGTGATCTCCTCCCACGAGTCCGCGCCCATCACGAAGAAGAGCCGCGTCATCGCGCCGAGCGCTGTTTTGAACCGCGACAACGTATCGACCGTGTACGGGCGCTGCGGCTCATCAATCTCGGCGGACGAAACGCGCAGGCAATCGTGATGCTGCGTCGCCAACGCCAGCATCGCATATCGATGCAGCGCCGGAGTCACCGTCCTTCCACGCTTATGCGGCGCAACATACGCGGGGACGAAGACCAGTTCGTCGAGTGCGAAGAGCGTCAACAGGTTTTCGGCCACTGCGGTGTGGCCGACATGCACCGGGTCGAACGTCCCGCCGTACAGTGCGATGCGCTTTAATCGTTCCATCGCTCGCTTTCGGTCTCGTGCATGGCGCTTACGTCCGCCGTTACCGCCGCTGCGCGCTCCGCGCCGTTAATGTCGTCAAGCGCTTTCGCCACCGCGCCGACCAACTCGCGCACGCCGCGGTTCGTGGCCGAGGAGATTTCGTAAAAATCCCTGCCGTCTTCGGCGGCCCGCGCGCGAAGTCGTTCGACGCGCTCCGGCTCGTCGAGCGCGTCGATCTTCGTCGCGACGACGATCTGCGGGCGCTCCGCGAGTTGTGCGTCGTAGGCAGCCAGTTCCCGGTTAATGACTTCGTAGTCGATCACCGCGTCGCGCCCCGACTGTGAAGACACGTCAACCAGATGAAGCAGCAGTTTCGTCCGCTCGACGTGGCGCAGGAAGCGGTCGCCGAGGCCGGCCCCCTGATGCGCGCCCTCAATCAAACCGGGGATGTCCGCGACGACGAACGTGCGGAACTCGCCCAGATCAACCACGCCAAGGTGCGGTTCGAGCGTCGTGAAAGGGTAGTCGGCGATTTTCGGCTTGGCGGCGGAGATGGTCGAGATGAGCGTCGACTTGCCGGCGTTCGGGTAGCCGACGAGTCCGACATCGGCAAGTAGTTTCAACTCGAGTTGTAACTCGCGCTCTTCGCCGGGGCTTCCGTCCTGATGGTAACGCGGCGCGCGGTTGGTCGAGGTCGCGAAGTGCGAGTTGCCGAAGCCGCCCCGCCCCCCCTTCGCCGCCGACCAGCGCTGCCCGTCCTCGGCGAGGTCGCAGAGCAGGTCGCCCGTCTCTACGTCGTAGACCTGCGTGCCGACGGGCACACGCACGGTGATGTCCTCCCCTTCGCGCCCGTAGCGGTTCGAGCCTTCGCCGTGCCGGCCTCGCTCGGCCTTATGTTCCGGGTTGTAACGCAGGTGGAGCAGGGTGTTGACTGAAGAATCGGCGACCAACCACACGTCGCCGCCGCGCCCCCCGTCGCCGCCCGACGGCCCGCCGCGCGGCACAAACTTCTCGCGGCGAAACGCGGTCACGCCGTTGCCGCCATGCCCCCCACGGACGAGAATCTTGACGCGATCTATGAACAACTGGCGTTCTCAGAATTTCTGATCATTGACTATCGTATTAACTACCACTGCCGGGGCGGTCACCGACGCTGTGAAGACGTCCGAGTGCCCAAACTCGCAGTCTGATTTTCGCGTCAAAAAATCAAATGACGCCCGACGCTGTGCGTGTTGACACGCGGCGCGGGCGTCGTACCAGAAGTCGGTTGCGGATTCGCCGAACTAAGCGGCGATTGCCTGGGATGGCTCCTGCTGAGGAGCGACGCCGGCCTGTGCCTCCGCGTAGACGCTGATGAATTTACCTTGACGCCCCTTGTCTTCAAACTTGACGAAGCCTTCGATCAGCGCGAACAACGTATCGTCTTTGCCGCGCCCGACGTTTTTGCCCGGCTTCCACTTGGTCCCGCGCTGGCGCGCAAGAATGTTTCCACCGAGCACGTGCTCGCCGCCGTACTTCTTCAAGCCCAATCGTTGCGAATTTGAGTCGCGCCCGTTGCGCGAAGAACCTACACCTTTTTTATGTGCCATATAAATTTTGGATTTGCGATTTTCGATTGCCGATTCGTGATTGAAGATAAAGCGGTATGTTCCTGGTAGCTTCTTCAAATCGCAAATCGCAAATCCTTTCCTTCCTATCCGATTGAATCAATCTTGACCGTTGTGTAATTCTGCCGGTGGCCCTGTGTACGTTTGTACTGTTTGCGACGCTTCTTTTTGAAGACGATGATCTTCTCGCCGCGACCGTGATCGACGACCGTCGCCGCGACGCGGGCGCCTTCGACCAGCGGCGAGCCGATTTTCACTCCGCCATCCGCGCCGCCAACCACTAACGCCTCAAGCTCGACGGCCTCGCCGGCTCGCTTATTAATCGTGGGCAGACGCACCCGCGCGCCCTCTTCGACGCGGAACTGCTTGCCGCCCGACCTGATGATTGCGTAAGCCATTTTTTTAGTCCTCCTACTGGCAAGGCCGGCCCTGCCATACAAAAGTCGTATATTATAGAATGCTGGATAGCAGCGTCAAACGCCGAGCGGTTGACACCCGACGCGCCCCGCACGCCCGTGACTGCTATCTCACTTCGACCCGTTACGCCGCTTAAAATCTTCCATAAACTTTGTGGAGTACGCGCCCGCGCGGAACTCCGGGTCGTCCATAATCTCCAGGTGGAGCGGGATCGTCGTCTTGATGCCTTCGATGACCATCGCTTCGAGTGCCCGGCGCATCCGCGCGATGGCAAGTTCGCGCGTGCGTGCGTGGACGATCAATTTCGCGATCATCGAATCGTAGTAAGGCGGCACAAAGTAGCCGGGGTAGATGGCTGTGTCGACGCGAACTCCGGGGCCGCCGGGCAGGTTGCAAGCGGTAATCAAACCGGGCGACGGCGCGAAGGTTTCCGGGTTCTCGGCGTTGATGCGGCACTCGATGGCGTGGCCGACGATGATTACGTCCTGCTGCGTGTAACCAAGCGGCTCCCCCTCGGCGATGCGAATCTGGTTGCGCACGATGTCGGCCAACGTGACCATCTCTGTCACCGGATGCTCGACCTGGATGCGCGTGTTCATCTCCATAAAGTAGAAGCGCCCGTCTTCGTCAAGCAGAAATTCAATCGTACCCGCGTTCGAGTACCCGACGCGGAGGCAGGCTGCGACCGCCGCCGCGCCCATCTGTTCGCGCAACTCCGGCGTCAGGGCCGGTGACGGCGCTTCCTCTAAAAGTTTCTGGTGGCGGCGCTGCACCGAACAGTCGCGCTCGCCGAGGTGGACGCAGTTGCCGTGCTCGTCGGCGAGCACTTGAATTTCAATGTGGCGCGGGCGCTCGATGTAGCGCTCGATGTAGATGTCGCCATTTTTGAACGCCGCCACCGCTTCATTCGACGCCGTCTGCATCGCCGGCCCGAGTTCCTCTTCGGTGCGCACGATCCGCATCCCACGTCCGCCGCCGCCCGCCGCCGCCTTGACGATCACCGGAAAGCCGATCCCGCGTGCGAGCGTTAATGCCTCTTCTTCAGATTGCAAAGGGTCAGGACTACCCGGCAGAATCGGCAGCCCGGCTTCTTGCATCGCGCGGCGGGCCTCGACTTTGTCGCCCATCATCCGAATCACCGACGACCGTGGCCCAATGAATTTAATGTTGCACGCCTCGCAAATTTCGGCGAAGTAGGATGACTCGGCAAGGAAGCCGTAACCCGGATGAATCGCGTCGACGTTGGTGATTTCAGCGGCGGCGATCACCGACGGAATGTTCAGATAACTCTGCGCTGAGGGCGCGGCGCCGATGCACACTGACTCATCAGCGAAACGCACATGCAGCGAGTCGCGGTCCGCCTCGCTATGCACGGCGACGGTGCGAATGCCCATCTCTTTGCAGGTCCAGATGATGCGGCAGGCGATCTCGCCCCGGTTGGCGATTAAGATTTTGCTGAACCTACGCATGTGTTATTTCAAAAACCGAAAGCTCCGAAGTCGGTCATCGACATGTGACGTGAAGTGCTTTGACTTCGGACTACCTTTTGACTCCGAAAAGCGGCTGGCCGTATTCGACGGGTTGCCCGTCCTCGACGTAAATTTTCTCGACGACGCCGGTTGTCTCGGCCAATATTTCGTTCATCAGTTTCATCGCCTCGATAATGCAAACCACCGTATCCGGTTCGACGGCGCTGCCCGGACGAATGAACGGCTCGGAGGTCGGCGACGGTGAGCGATAAAATGTCCCAACAATCGGCGAGGTGATGTCGTAAAGTTCTTCCGTCCTGGCTCTGACGGAAGAGGCCTCCGGTTTGGTGGTCGCGGGGGTTGTCGCCGGATTAGCTTCTGGCCCGCCCTGCGGCATCCCGCTTTGTGCTGCCCCAGCCGTGTTGGTCACAACGGGTGGTGCCGGCGCTTGATTCGATGGCATCGCCGAGACAGCAAGGCCCGATGGCGCGACGCTCGCTTGCGGCGCGAGGTTGCGGCGCAGGTGGACGCGGATCGTTTCATTCTCAAGCTCGAAATCCGTCAGGCCGTGTGAAGTGAAGAGCTCGACCAACTCGCGCAGTTCTTCCATGTTGAGCGAAGCTTCTGGGTGTCGCCGCTGATTCGGCGTGGCGGGCTGATGCCGACCACGACCGCCACTACCTCCGCCGCCATGCTGGCGACCTCCGCCACTACTGCGACCGCTACTCTGACCGCTACTGCCACGCTCGTCCTGCGGCCCGCCAGTCCGCCGCGTTTGATTGGGTTCCGGTAGTTGCGATTGTTGATCTTGATCGCTCATGCTCAATTGAACTCCGCACCGGCGAGACGAAAGCCCGCCCGCGTCGATGACCGCCGCAACAATGGGAAAGCCCCAACACCGCTGGTGCGCCTGCGGTTGATTGGGGCCTGCGGCTGGTGTGTAGGCGCCGAGCGTCACTCGGCCAGCAAAAGCAATCCGGGTGCGCCGGAGCGCCACTCCCGTCAACACTACACTGTATCTTTCTCGTTAGCGGTTGACTCAGTCTTCTCGGAGCGACGACCGCCGCTGCCGGCTTTGTCACTATCTTCCGGCTTCGGAATCGATTCTTCGCCGCCACCGCGCGCCGCCGTCGTCTCTTCTTTTTCGTACGTCTTGTCGGCCTTATGACCGCCACGCCGACCGCCCTCGGCGGCGCCCGACTTACTGGCGAACGAGGTCTTCGTCTTGCCCGAAGTCGCCGATTTGGCGCCCTTCGCAGTAGAAGATGCGGCGTCACGCTCGCGCGGGTTATCGACAAACTCAATGATCGCGATTTCGGCATTGTCGCCGTCGCGGCGGCCAAGCTTGATGATGCGCGTGTAGCCGCCCGGACGATCTTTGAAGCGTTCGCCGAGTTCGTCAAATAACCGTTTCAGCGCGAGAACTCCGGCGGTACGCGGGGCGCGAACCCCGCCGCGCTTACCCGTCGACGACGCCTGCAAGCGGTTGCCGGAGTGAAAAAAGGCCGACGCCTGCCGACGCAAATGCACCGCTTCGACCGCCGCGTTGTCCCCGTCGAGTACCTTTGCGCGTCGCGACAGAGTAATGGCGCGCTCGATGAACGGCCGTAATTCTTTCGCCTTCGGCAGTGTCGTGATGATGCGCTCGTCGCGCGCGTTAACCAACGAGGTCGCCAGATTGCGTAGCATCGACATGCGGTGCTCCGTGGTGCGTCCCAGTTTGCGATGTGCTTTTAAGTGTCGCATAGCTTGATACTGATTAAAGGATGCGAACCGACGAGCGATGACCAGCTCGTCGTTCGATGTCTACCGCCCGCCTGTCTTCGCTAATCGATCTCTTCCTCGTCGTCCTCGAAATCGCTGATGTCGCCGTCGCGCCCACCGGACCCGGGAATCGGGTTACCCTGTTCATCAAACTCCATCCCGAAGTCGAGGCCCATTCCGTGCAGAATGTCCTTGATCTCGTTGAGGGATTTCTTCCCGAAGTTTTTGGTCGCCAGCATCTCTCGCTCGCTACGCTGCACGAGTTCGCGGATCGAGCGAATGTTGGCGTTCTTCAGACAGTTGTAAGAACGAACGGACAATTCTAATTCGTCCACCGAACGGTCGAGCTGGTCGTTGCGCGGCAGCGGCGGACGCTCCATGTTGGAGTACGCGAAGTCGTCTGTGTCTTCCTCAAAGTTGATGAAGATCGCCATGTGATCTTTAATCAGCTTCGCGGCGAGGCCGATGGCGTCGTCCGGCTTGACCGACCCGTCGGTCCAGACATCAATCGTCAGTTTATCGAACTCGGTGTTCTGACCGAGGCGCGCGGCCTCGACCGTGTAGTTAACCTTCTTGACCGGCGTATGCACCGAATCAACCGGGATGTAGCCGAGCGACAAATCCTCGTCGAAGTTGCGCTCGGCGGAGACGTAGCCACGCCCCCGCTTCAGACGCATCTCAATCCTCAACGAACCGCCCTCGCTGACAGTTGCGAGGTAGACGCTTGGGTCCAGCACCTCGACATCCGCATCGGCTTCGATGTCGCCGGAGGTGACCTCACCGGCGACCTCTTTCGTAATCGTCAAGGTCTTCGGCTCGTTGCCGTGAAGTTTGAACGGGATTTGCTTCAAGTTCAGAATCACGTCGGTTGCGTCTTCGACAACGCCACGAATCGAAGAAAACTCGTGCTCGACGCCCTCAATCTTTACCGCCGTGATCGCCGCGCCTTCGATTGAGGAGAGGAGCGCCCGGCGCAGAGAATTGCCGATGGTTGTGCCGAAGCCGCGCTCGAAAGGCTGCGCGGAAAAGCGCCCGTAACGGTCGGTCAGCGTCTCGCCTTCGACTGCGAGACGGCGCGGCATCTGAAATCCTGTCCAGAGGTTGTGTTGATCCATAGCCATAAATTCTTTTGAAGGAAGCGAACCGATTAAAAAGCGCATGCGGCTCGCCAGGCGCCGCCGCAACCGATGCGGGCCGCGACGCCTTGGCAAGAACCGCGCTCAAAACTACTTGCTGTAAAGCTCGACGATCAGTTGTTCGTTGATTGAGCGGTCGATGTCAGCTCGCGTCGGGAGGCTGGCGACGCGGGCGCTCATCTCGCCGCCCTCTGCCGGGGCCACCCACGATGGACGCCCGCGTCCAGCCGCAGTTTGCCACGCCCCCTCGATGTGTGGGTTGACGCGGCTTGCTTCACGAATGCTGATCGTGTCGTTCTGTTTCACTTGAAAAGAGGGAATGTCGACCTTGCGCCCGTTGACTTCAACGTGACCGTGATTCACTAACTGGCGCGCCTGGCGGCGCGACGTGGAAAAGCCTGCGCGGTAGACGGTATTGTCGAGCCGACGCTCAAGCAGGATGAGCAGCGCCTCGCCGGTGATCCCTTTGATCCTCAAGGCGCGCTCGAAGTAGTTGCGGAACTGTCCTTCGAGGATGAAGTAGATGCGTTTGACCTTCTGCTTTTCGCGCAATTGCTGGCCGTAGCCGACCAGCGCCTTACCGCGGCGCATGGAGTTACCGTGCTGGCCGGGCGGCTGGGTGCCGCGTTTTTCAATCGGACATGAGGGCTTGTAGCAACGGTCGCCCTTGAGAAAAAGTTTTGCGCCTTCGCGGCGGCACAGACGGCACACCGCACCTCGATACCTAGCCACTTCGTTCTGCCTCCTGTCTTTTCAGACGGAAAAGTTTACAGACCGCGCCGTCCGCCCGCAGGCGATGCGCGACCCTTCGTCCTTTAGGTTGATGATCACTTACTCCGAATTGCGATTGGTGCTGGCTGACGCGCCTGCCAAATATGGAACACTCGCAGATCGAAAATCTAAATCACGAAAATTTACACCCGGCGCCGCTTCGGCGGTCGGCAACCGTTATGCGGAATCGGCGTCGTGTCGCGGATGATGGTGACACGAATTCCGGCGTTGTTAATCGCGCGGATCGCCGACTCGCGACCACCGCCCGGGCCCTTCACGCGCACCTCGCACTGGTGCATTCCAGCATCCTTCGCTTTGTTGGCCGCTTCGTACGCCGCTTGCTGCGCGGCGAACGGCGTTCCCTTGCGTGAACCGCGGAACCCTCGCGCGCCCGACGAAGACTGAGCAACCAAATTACCTTCGAGGTCGGTGATCGAGATCATCGTGTTATTGAACGACGCCGCGATATGCACGACCCCGACCGGAATGTTCTTTTTCTCTTTCTTCCGAAAGACCTTCTTTTTTCCGCCAGTTGCTTTAGCCATAGAACCTCAAATGTCAGGAATCGCAAAGGCGGGTCCCGGTGCCTCTCGGCTACCTCAGACCCCTGCCTTCCGCTCGTTACTTACTTCTTGCCGGGGGCTTTCTTCTTCGCCACCGTCGCGCGACGCGGCCCTTTCCGCGTGCGCGCGTTGGTGTGTGTGCGTTGCCCGCGAACTGGCAGGCCCCGGCGGTGGCGCAAGCCGCGATACGCGCCAATGTCCATCAGACGCTTAATGTCCATCTGCACGCGCTTGCGCAAATCGCCCTCGATGTCGCCCTGCGCCTCAAGAATCGCGCGGATGCGACCCAGTTGGTTTTCGTCCAAATCGCGGACGCGCGTGTCGGGTGGAATCTCCGCCTCGCGCACCACGGAGGTTGCCCGCGAGCGACCGACGCCAAAGATATATGTCAGTCCGATTTCAATCCTTTTATTGACCGGCAGGTCGACGCCAACTATTCGAGCCATCTTGTCCTATCTCCAAATCTTGATTAAGAATTCGCCGCGGCGCACCCGCTGAAATGGGCTTAAACGGCCTTTCGCACGGGTCCGAACCGTCGATCCGAATCGTTAGCCTTGACGCTGTTTGTGCTTGGGGTTGGTGCAGATCACACGCACCACGCCTTTACGGTGAATGACCTTGCAGTTGTCACACATTTTCTTGACCGAAGCTCGTACCTTCATGCTGCACCTATCTCTTTCGCCCTGTTAACAGCTTGACCATTCTGTTGAGAGTTTAACCTAGCTGGCAAACTGCGGATAGTACCACAGCGTTCGTTTTAACGCCAAGTCATGTCGCGTGCCCTCAGGCCTCGACGCCGATTTGTTCTTCCCGCAAGACGCTATCGGAGACGAGCGTCAACACTAGCGGGCCATCCTCGCCGACCGCTACGGTGTGCTCGACGTGCGCGCTCGGTTTACCATCAACCGTCACGACCGTCCAACCGTCAGGCAAGGTTTTGGTGTGATGATTACCCATATTAATCATCGGTTCGATAGCGAAGACGTAGCCCGGCTTGATCTTGTCCTTTGTACCGGGCGCGCCGTAATTCGGAATCTGCGGGTCTTCGTGCATCCGGCGTCCAATCCCGTGTCCGACGAACTCGCGCACCACAGAATAGCCCTCCGCCTCGGCGTGCTGCTGCACCGCCCAGCTGATGTCTCCCACACGCCTTCCCGGACGGCACTGCTCGATAGCCCGCTCAAGGCATTCCTCGGCCACGCGGATGAGTCGCCGCCTGTCCTCACTGATTCGCCCTACCGGTATCGTCGTGGCGGTGTCGCCGACGTAGCCATTGAGAGTCGCGCCGACATCGATGGAAAGGATGTCACCTTCTCGCAGCGCTTTGTTCGAAGGAAAGCCGTGTACCACTTCTTCGTTGATCGATGCGCAGATCGAGAAGGGGAAACCGTGGTAGCCCTTGAACGACGGCACCGCGCCCGCCTCGCGGATCATCTTCTCCGCAGCCGTGTCGAGTTCGAGAGTCGTGACGCCCGGCTGAACCATGAGACGTAAATGCTCGCGCACGAGGCCAGCCAGACGCCCAGACGCGCGCATCTTCTCCAATTCCTTTTTTGACTTGCCGATAATCATCGTCTGTCGACGCTGTTAGATGTTGACAGTGCGCAGTCGCTAAAAAAATCCCGGTGGCTACTCACTCGCCATGACAATTCTCTCGATGTCCGCGTAAATCGCCTTCGGGTCGCGCGTGCCGTCAACGCGGTGCAAACGCCCGCTCCGATCATAGTAATCGAGTAGCGGCTGTGTGTCCCGCTCGTAGGTGACAAGTCGCTGCTTCATCGTCTCCGGATTGTCATCCGCCCGCTGCCTGAGCTGTGTATCGGGGTGAAGGTCGCAAGTATTATCCACCGCGGGCGGTTTGAAGTGGACGTTGTAAATCTCGCCGCAGATGGGACAGTGGCGGCGCCCGGTAGCGCGCCTTTCAAGCATCCCGAAGGGCACGTCCACCAAGACCGCGACGAGCTGATGACCCTGTTCCCCGGCCAATTCTTCAAGCATCTCGGTCTGCGCCGTGGTGCGCGGGAAACCGTCGAGAATATATCCGCGACGACAGTCCGGTTGACTCGTCCGCTCCTTAACGACGCGGGCCGTCAGCTCGTCCGGGACAAGCCTCCCGGCATTCATTATTACGCGCAACTCTTCGGCCAGCGGCGTCTGCGCTTCTTTTAAAGCGCGAAACATGTCGCCCGTTGAAATCTGCGGCAGTCCTTGCCGCTCTTGCAGCAAGCGCGCCTGCGTCCCCTTACCCGCGCCGGGCGCCCCCATCAGGATGATAATTTTCGACATAATAATCGCGGTTTTTGATTTTCCGCTCGGCAAACCGAAAAACAGTTGTCAGAGCGAAAAATCGAAAACCGTTTCAATTGACAATCGAAAATCCCGGGTCGGAACTTACCATCACGACCGCCGGCCACGTAGGCGACTGCCCGGCCCGAAGAATCCTTCGTAGTTGC